>CAZKOK010000309.1:0-5465 GCA_964554355.1 uncultured Spirochaetia bacterium
TTCACGGGACAAATAGATCCGCTATCAGGTAAAGAGGTCGCAAACAATAAGAAAATCAATTATCCTTTTTTATTAGGATTAATGGAGGATTATAAAATGTATACTGCTACAATGAATTACTATTTTAAGCCTGAATGCCTTGAAAAAGCATGTGAACTCTGGAGGGACGGAGTAATTAAAACAGCTGAAAAAAGGGAAGGATTTATAAGAATGCAGTTTCTTGTGGATGGAAAAACCGGGCCATGGCCATCGGGACATGAAAATCCATATCCTATGCTCACGATTTTATGGAAACAGGGGTTTTTAAAAACCTAATGAATCAACTGAAAGATTATATAGAACAGGAACCCGAACCGAAAATCCGGAATCTGAAATATTTCGCCAGGAAGAATAATTTTCAGAAAAGCCAAACTGTCAATTATTGCTGTTTCGGCTGCTTCATGGGAAGAATGATGATAAAAGCTGTGCCTTTGCCGTGTCTGCTTTCAACAGATATTGTTCCCTTATGTCTTTCAATAACCCTTTTACAGATTGCAAGACCTATTCCCGTTCCTTCATAGTCTTTCTGGGTATGGAGTCTCTGAAAGACACCGAAAATAACATCCTGATATTCTTTTTTTATTCCTATGCCGTTATCCTGAATTCTGATTTCACAGCATAATACCGATTTAATTAACTTTTTCCTGCAGGAGATTTTTATTACAGGCCTGTTGCCCGGTTTCTGGAATTTAACGGCATTGCTTATCAGATTCTGGAAAAGCTGGTGAATCTGACTTGGATCTGCTTCAATACCGGGCATATCGTCTATTGTTATTTCGGCTTTTGAATGTCCGATCAGAACTTCCAGAAAATTTACTGCCGATTCAGCCGCTTCTTTCAGATCAACGATAACAAATGGTTTTGCATTGGTGGTGACTCTGGAATATTCAAGCAGATTATTTATAAGCAGTTTCATCCTCTCGGCCGATTTGTTCATCTTGTCAAGAAGTTCCGTTGCTTTTTCATCCAGGTTCCCTCTGTACTTTTCATTTATCAGTTCAGAAAAAATCTGGATTTTCCTTAAGGGTTCTTTCAGATCATGAGAAGCAATAAACGAGAACTGTTCAAGTTCGGAATTCGAGATTTTAAGCTTTTCCATTGCATCCTGAATCTCGGCGGCATGATCCTTGATCTCCTTAAGCAGTTCTTCTTTTTCCTGAATAAGCAGGGTTCCTTTTATCGCAATGCTGAGCTGTCTCTGCATTGTTGTATACAGATATGCATACTTGATTTCCCCGTCAATTACAAAATAGCCCAGATTCTCTCTTTCAAAATAGATAGGTTCAACTATATAGGAATATCTCTGCTCGGTGTCCGAATACCTGTCAGGTATGATTTCTTCAGCCTGAAATTCCGCATATTTCTCATCAATATCAATCCTGCCTTTTCCGGTTAACGCCAGCTTCAATACGGCCCTGTCCAGAGAATTTTCAGGTTCGACGTACAGGACAATATAAAACTGGTTTATTCCGACATGGGGAAATTCCTCGGAAAAAACATTATAGATATCATTAATATCAAAAGAAGCATTTACCTGGTAATTGAGGTCCTGTATCGTTTGTGTTTCAACCTGTTCTGTGATTTTCCTGAGGTTCTTGAATCGCTGGATCTTTGAATTTATAAATGCTGTAATCCTTGTAAAAAGATATTCTATTCTAAAAACCGATGTTTCGTTTTCATTCATGCAGGACATCAGGTATTTTCTTGAAGAATCAGAAATTTCAAGCAAATCATTTAATACCTGCTCCGGAATATTTTCACTTTCAATTAATGACTTTACTGTATCTATATTTCTTCCCCGGCTATTTACAAAGGCTGTCACAGATTCCGAAAATGATTTAATTAACTGTCTGTACTGATCTGTTCTTTTCAGGTTGAAAAAGATTCTGTTCTGAAGATAAACGGCCAGTTCTTCGGCATCAGCTTTCCTGCCTTTGAATTCGGGAATTATCCAGTAATTATCTGAAATATCCCTGTTACAGCCGCATGATTCCCTTATTATGATTCTTGAAGGGACTTTCACAAGGTTATCACTTTTTTCGCCCTTTATTCGCGCCAGCAGCAATTCCACAGAATATTTTCCCATTTCATAAAACGGCTGGAGAACTGTTGTCAGCGGAGGATTCTGGTACCGACTGGCTTCAAGATCATCGAACCCTGTAACTTTCACATCTTCCGGAATCCTGATTCCCCTGTTTTCAAGTTCCATCATTGCAGTGAAAGCAACCCGGTCACAGGAGCAGACAACTGCATCGAAACCGGCTTTTCGTTCATCAAGAAGTGTTTTTATGCCCTTAATCCCTCCTGACTGTGCAAATCCCGCTACAGTAACAAGATCGGGATCATAATTAATATTGTACATCTTAAGCGCATCCTGATATGCATTGAACCGAACCTCCGCTTCATCATGTCCGATTGGACCGCGCAGAAATGCAATTCTGGAACAGCTGTGGACCTCAATCAGATGTCTGCAGATATCATAAACACCGGAATAATTATCAACCATTATCCCCGGAAGTCCCTTGAATCCCATCCCGATATTCACCAGCGGAAATGTCGACACGCTGTTAAAAAACGAATTAACATCATCCGAATCAGCAGTGTTCGTTAATCCGCTCCCCCAGACAAGCAGGCCGTCAAAGTTCTTTTCGGTTACCAGATTAAAAAGCGCATTGGCCATCCAGAAATATGCATCCTGTATGTTGATGGGATTCATGGGCAGACAAATCACATTGACGTCATTTTCTGCGGCAGAATACATAATTCCGTTCCATATTGATTCATTTATATTGTCACGTTCAAACTGAGTAGCTAAATATGCTATTGTAAGTCTTGCGTTTTTTTTCATATTTTTTTCTGCAAAAGAGGGAGATCAATAATAAATCTGGAACCCCTGCCGTATTCACTTTCGACCCTGATGCTGCCATGATGCCTTGCCGCAACCTTTTTACAGATAGCAAGCCCTATTCCTGTTCCTTCAAATTCCTTCTGTGAATATACTCTGTTGAAAGTATCGAAAATTTTAAGCTGATCAGCAGGCTTTATCCCGATACCGTTATCTTCAATTAGAATCTCACAATAGTCAACCGATTTTACAGTGACTGTCTGTGAATGGATTTTTATGTGAGGGATTGCATCCGTTTTCTGGAATTTTAATGCATTGGAAACAAGATTCAGGAAAAGCTGATGTATCTGGTTTGCATCAGCTTCAATTTCCGGGAAATTACCGGTTTCAATTACAGCTTTTTTCTGTTCAATGATTATCTCAAGATCATTGAGTACATTATCTATCAGCTGCTGAAAGTTAATTAATCCAAAGGGCTTTGCGTTTATTGTTATCCTGGAAAGGTTCAGAAGGTTGCTTATCAGAAGCTGCATTCTGTCGACGGCCTTGTTCATCCGGATCAGATAGTCATTTCCCGATTCGCCCAGGGAATCGCGGAATTCCGTCTGAAGCCTGTCCGCAAAGACTTTCACTTTTCTTAATTGTTCCTTCAGATCATGTGAGGCAATATAGGAAAACTGTTCAAGCTCTTCATTTGATGCCTTGAGCCGCTCTGTAGTCAGCTGAAGCTCATCCGCTCTTCTTTCAATATCAAAAAGAAGTTTTTCCTTTTCCTGGCTGAGCAGGGCTCCCCTGACGGCCCCACTAAGCTGTGCCTGCAGCTTTCTGTAAATAAGGCTTTTAATAAAATCCTCCCCGAAAATTATGAATCCGATACGGGTGTTTTCAAAATAAAGCGCATCAAAAAGAAAGGCAAAGCGCTTGTTCCTGTTAAATACCCACGGGGGCAGGATCTCCCGGATATTATAAACATTTAAAGCTTCATCAATCTTCTCTCTTTTTCCGTTTTTCAGGGCGAATATAAGTCTGACTTTCTCTGAAGATGTATCAGGATCATTATAAAGTGAAATAAAACAGTTATCTATTCCAAGACGCGGGAAATTGTCTGAGGCAATATTTATTATGCCGTCAATTTCAAAGGTCCCTATCAGCAGCCTGCTGATTTCGTTTAGAATATCCTGTCCCAGTTCATTTTTTAATGATTCAGCCCGTAAAACTGTCTGTGAATACTGACAGATTGCCGAATGAACTTTGTAAAAAACTCTTTCCAGCGGAAACTGATTAAACGATTCCTGCTTCAAATATTGAGTCAGCAGCGTTTTTATGGAAACAATAATCTGGACAAACAGATTAAGTCCGGAAGAATTTGAGTATTTTTCCATTTCTTTTTTTACAGCAGCCAGAAAAACGCCATTCTTCTCATCCAGGAATTGACTGACAATGGCGTCAACAAGCGTTTTAACAGTCGCTGTTAATTTTATCCGGTTTTCATCAAGCGGATCAAATTCATCAAGGATTTTATCGATAAGCTGCTTCACCGGCAGATCCGGTTTCCGGGCTGCTTTATGCTGCTGTCCGCTCAATAACAGGCTGTCGGTGCTGATTTCAAGCACATTTCTGCAGCCGCATGATTCCCTGACTATAAGCTTTGACGGCACAGGAATATTACCGTTTATTTTCTTTCCATTCAGCATCTCAACAAGCATTTCCAGGGATTTTGATCCCATTTCCAGGAAAGGCTGCCGGACAGTAGTAAGCGGCACATTATGGTACATACTCTCTTCGAGATCATCAAACCCGCCTATCCTGATTTCATCAGGAATTCTGATATTCCGTTTTTCCAGTTCTGCAACAGCGCCGAAAGCCATCAGGTCGCTGGCTGCAATAATGGCATCCGGCCTCATTTTCCTTTCATCCAGAAGGACCTGAACAGCCCTTACCCCGGCATCACGGAGATAGTTTCCTTTTACAATCAGGCGGGGATCAGCCTTTATTGTATGATTTTCAAGGGCTTCGTTATATGCCCTGAACCTTTCAATTGCTTCGTCCTGCCATTCCCGTCCTTTAATGAAAGCAATCTTCCTGCATCCGTGTTTCTCAATAAAATGACTGCACAATTCATACATTCCCGTATAATTTTCAATGGTGACGCTTGTGATGCCTTCTCTTACCATGCTTAAGTTCACAATTGGAAAATCGCTGAAACGGCTGTATAAATTATCAACTTCTTCGGGATCTGTATCAATCCACATACCTCCGCCCCAGAAAAGCAGACCGTCAAAGTTATCATGAGTAATCAGATTGTAAAGGGAATTGCGCATTCTGGCGAAAGATAACGGGATATTAGGTGAACCGGAGGTTGCCGCAGGCAGACAACAGACATTTACATCGAGTTGCCTGGCTTTTTCATGAATTCCGGTCCATATCTGATGATTCATCATATCGTGGCCGAATATTGTCGTAATGTATGCTATAGTCAGGCGTTTACTCATCATTATTTCACTTCAATATTCAAAAATGAATATTCAGCCGACAGAAGCCTGCCTACTCAGGCAGACTTACAACTTCCAGCCAGTAAGAT
>CAZKOK010000310.1:0-5452 GCA_964554355.1 uncultured Spirochaetia bacterium
GCTTTGCATTGACTTTTTGTATAATAATGCAGAAACACAAGCTTTGGGGTATCTAGATATTATTCATCTTCTGATTTATCCTTATCCTCACTCTTTTCTCCTTCTTTAAGCCCTTTTTCGAACTCGGATTTAGCTTTACCAAGAGATCTTGCAATCTTTGGAAGCGCTGCGGCTCCGAAAAGGAGGAAAATAACAAGAGCGATTACAATAATTTCAGTTGTTCCAGGCATGATCCACTCCTCGTTTTATTATACAATAAAATCAGTACTTTTTATCATTTTTTCTTTTTTTCGGCGAAATTAACATTCCGACAGCTATTGTCAAAAAATAAATAAGAACAAGCGGCGCAGCAACTGCAAACTGAGACAGTACATCAGGCGGAGTTATAAATGCCGCAAGAATAAAAATAAGCACAATTACTATTCTTGCCGCTTTTACAAGGCCTTTTACATTAACTATTCTGAGTGCAAGCAGACTAACGAGCACAACAGGAAACTGCATGACGACAAGAAAACATAAAATCAGCTGCACAATAAAAAAGAGATTCGTATCAAAATTCAAAAGTATGCCGACTATATCCGGATAAAATACCGAAGAAAGAAAAAACCTGAACACTCCCGGAATAACAAGCTTATAGGCATATAATGCGCCGGAAATACCCAGGAAAAAAACCGAAACAATAATTACTGCAAGAAACTTTTTTTCCTTTTTCTTCAGAGCGGGAAAAATAAACGCGCAGATATTAAGAATATGTACCGGAAGGCTGAATACAAACGCCAGTAGTAATGAAAACTTGAGTTTTACAAGAAACGCCTCATATACTGTAGAGGCATAAAGCAGAGAAGAACTTTCACTCAGGATCGGCCTTACCGGAGCAGTAAGCCAGCTGAAGAAAAAGTCATAAAAAATAAAAACCGGAATACATGCCGCTGCAAGAACAGCTATTGATACAATCAGTCTCTTTCTTAATTCTTCAAGATGCGGCATCCAGGATTGATAACTCATAACTGCCTTCCTGTTACGAATAAGTTTCTGAAATGATACATCACAAAGGCTTTGGTCCTCAAGCCGAATGCAAAAAAAGACAACATATTTATTTATTGGATAATTCTAAAAACTGCGATAAACTGTCATTCGTGGATACATGTGTCAGGGAGTTATAAATGAAAAAAATATTGCTGTGCTTAATACTTACAACAGCGGTAATAAGCGTAATTTCCGGTACCGGACAAAAGGAAATGAACGATGGTCCTTATATGATGAATGCTTCCGATCCTGGTATATCAGCTTCAGACTGGCCGAATTTTCGGGGAGTCGACCATAACGGGATTTATTCGGAAAATGATTTTGATGCCGGAAAATTATCAAAAACCTCAGTTCTCTGGAAAAAGAATATCGGAGAGGGATATTCCGCTCCCTCCATATTCAGGGACAAACTGTTTATCATCGGACATGAAGAACCGAATGATGTTGTCCGCTGTCTGAATGCAAAAACCGGGAAAGAAATCTGGAATTTCAAATATGAGACCTGGACAGATTACGATTATCCGGGCCCAAGGGCTTCTCCGACCTATTCAGACGGCAAAATCTATATCCTGGGCAGAGGTGGAGATCTTTTCTGTCTGAATGCAGACACGGGCAAAAAAATCTGGGGAACCAATGTAGAATCATACGGGGCATATAATACTGGATGGAACTATGCAGGATCTGTATTGATTACAGATGACATGGCTTTGGTTAACGCAGGTAAATACGGAATGGCTTTTAACAAGGATACCGGGAAACTTGCCTGGAAAAGCCCTGAAGGTGTCGGCGGTTATGCCACTCCTGTCCGGTTCACATTCAAGGACAAGGATTATCTGGCAATATTCGGAGAAACCAGGCTTTTTGCTGTTGAGCTTAAAACAGGCAAACTCTGGTGGGACATCGACTGGCATACCGGGTGCGAAGTAAATGCCGGCGACCCTGTTGTTTTTGATAATAAGGTATTTATAGCAACAGGCTACGGCAAGGGATGCGGTGTTTTTGATTTTTCAGGGGGCAGCCCGAAGAAGATCTGGACAAACACGAATGTGGTAAGTCATTTTTCCAGCTTTGTTCTTTGCAAGGACAGGATATTTGCTGTCAGCGGCGATGCCGGAGACAGCCGCACTTCAGCCTTCCGCTGCATCAATCCGGCCGACGGTAAGATTGTCTGGGAAAAAAGACTGGGTTTTGCCAGCTTTATAATGGCCGGTGACAAATTTATTCTGGTAAATGAGTCGGGTGAGGTCTATATTTTTGAGGCATCAGCTTCTTCATATAAGGAAATAAAGAAGGCACAGTTTGATCCGGGCCAATACTGGACCGCTCCGGTCATGTCCCGCGGACTTCTTTATATAAGAAATACGCAGGGTCTTCTGACATGTATCGATCTGTCTGACTGACCGGTTTCAGGCAGATCTGCATATAAAAACTGTCTGTATCTGAACAGTGGTATCAGGAGTATTTATGAAAAAAAAGTTATCGGTTTTGTTACAAATTCTTGTGGCAGCAGGCACGGTATTCTGTCATGGAAATGAAGAACCGGCAGGCATTTCTGTCCTGCCGCATTCACAGGATCCAGTTGTTGCCGATTCCAACTGGCCTTATTTTCGCGGAGCAGCACATAACGGTATTTATTACGAAAGTGACTTTAATGCAGAAAAACTGTCCGCTGATGCAGTTCTCTGGAAGAAGAAAATAGGTGAAGGCTATTCAGCTCCGTCAATTTACCAGGGAAAACTTTATATCCACGGACATGAAAAACCAAACGATGTCATCCGCTGTATGGATGCAAAAAACGGAAAGGAACTCTGGAATTTCAAATATGGTACATACACGGACAATGATTATCCGGGCCCCCGCTCATCACCGACATATTCTGACGGTAAAATCTATGCCCTGGGACGAGGCGGTGATCTGTACTGCCTCGATGCCGATACAGGTAAGAAAATCTGGAGTACAAAGCTTGAATCACACGGTGCAGAGAACCTGACCTGGAACTATGCCTCTTCAGTTCTGATATCAGGCGATAAGGCCGTTGTAAATGCTGCAAAGTACGGCCTGGCATTCAACAAGGATACCGGAAAACTGATCTGGAAAAGCCCGGAGGGGACAGGAGGATATGCTTCCCCCGTACAGTTTTCGTTTAAGGGAAAAGAGTATCTTGCAATGTTCGGCAAGAGGGACCTTTTTGCTGTTGAGCTTCAAACAGGAAAATTATGGTGGTCCTTTCCATGGTATACTTCCTATGAAGTAAACGCCGGGAACCCTCTGATTATCGGAAATTATATCTTTGTTGCTACGGGTTACGGTGTAGGCTGTGCGTTATATGATTTTTCCAGCGGTGAACCGGTACAGGTCTGGAAGAACAAAAATATTATCAGCCATTTTAACAGTTTTATCTATTACAAGGACAGAATTTTTACGGTAAGCGGCGATGCGGGAAATTCAAGGACATCTTCCTTCAGGTGCATAGATCCTGTAAACGGAAAAATCGTCTGGGAAAAAAGACTCGGTTTCGGAGGCGTAATTCTGGCAGGTGATAAATTCATTTTATGTAATGAATCAGGGCAGGTCTATATTTTTGAAGCATCCACATCTTCATACATGGAAATAAAGAATGCCCAGTTTGATTCGGGAACATACTGGACAGCCCCGGTAATTTCACGCGGGCTTTTGTATATTAGAAGCAAGGAAGGGCTGCTTACCTGTATTGATTTATCAGTTTAAGCAAGCGGAAACATTAATTCAGCTGATGAGAGTGAATAAGTATAAAATAGTTCAAACCTTAATTATATTTATAGTTATTACTCTGGCAGCAGGCAGCATTACCTGCTGGCTTAATACGGCACCCGAAGAAGAAATAATAATTATGGAACCCGGTCTGGACAATCCTCCCGAAGGACGGACGGAAACATCAGACGGCGTTTTCGGAGAGTACCACAGGGTTTTTTCGGAAAAGACCGAAACCGGAAATTCCGGGTCCTGGCCCGGTTTCCGGGGACCGGAGCGAAACGCAGTAAGCACAGGAAAAACAGTCCTGGCTGACAACTGGGGTATCGATGGTCCGCACAGGCTTTGGCAGATTGAACTGGGTGAAGGACATGCATCCCCTGCAGTTTTAAACGGATATGTCTATCTCCTTGATTATAACGAGGAGAAATCCATGGACATGCTGCGCTGTTTCCAACTGGAAAG
This sequence comes from uncultured Spirochaetia bacterium, assembly GCA_964554355.1. GTDB lineage: Bacteria > Spirochaetota > Spirochaetia > CAZKOK01 > CAZKOK01 > CAZKOK01. The sequence continues at coordinate 4,222 of CAZKOK010000310.1, forward strand.
CGGAACAGAAATCTGGCAGACCGGTTATTCCAGCCCGATAAAAAGAAACCACGGCAGATCAAGAAGCATCCCTTATGTAACTGATGACTTTGTAATTTCCATGGGTCCTCAGGGACATCTGATGGCGGTCTCTGCAAAAGACGGCAGTTTACTGTGGGGCAGGGATATCCAGGCTGAATATAATTCGGAAATACCGCTTTGGTATACTGCCCAATGCCCACTGGTTACAGGCAGCACTGTTATTGCGGCAGTATGCGGTGAAGAAATACTTGTTGAGGCGATTGACTGTTTAAGCGGAGAAACTGTCTGGTCGCTGCCCAATGATTACGGCATAAAAATGTCGCACGCATCAATAATACCTGTCATAATTGACGGGATCAGTCACCTTGTTTATGCTGGTCTCGGCGGAATTACCGGTTTTACGGCTGACGGGACCATTCTCTGGTATGAACCCTGGAATCCGGCTGTCATCGCCCCTTCTCCAGTCCAGTCTTCGGAAAACCGTATATTCTTTACAGCCGGATACGGCGTAGGCAGCATGCTGCTTGAAGTCCGCTTTGAAAACGGCAAATGGATTACGGAAAGGATATCCGAAAAACTGCCTGCCGAAGGTCTTGCCTGTGAACAGCAGACTCCGGTTTTTTACAAGGGCAGATTATACGCAATTCTGCCCAAGGATGCAGGCCCCCATAGAGAAGAGTTTGCATGCGCCGACCCGGAAGGAAATATTTTATGGACCAGCGGTCCTCTTCTGCGCTTCGGTCTCGGGCCATGGATTGCCGCGTACGGCAGGTTTTTTATTCTGAAAGATGATGCAACTTTATATATGGCCGATGCTGAAACAGACAGCTGGCAGCTGCTGGATTCGGCAAAGATAATGGACGGGACAGATGCCTGGGGCCCGATGGCAATCGCCGGCGGATACCTTCTTTTGAGGGATTCAACCAGACTTGTCTGCCTGGATTTAAGAGAGGAATCCTACAGATGAATTACAAATCCTTTTATGCAAGCAGATTTTTCAAGACAGCCGCCTCAGTTCTTGTCCTGGCTGCTATTTCGGCAACGGTAATTCTTGCACTCGACATAAGGCGCAGCCCGCAAACGGCATCAGCAATTACTGAAAAAGGGGACTATACGGCAGTTAATCATAATATTAAAAACCCCGTATGTCTTGATCTCGACGAAAAAGGGAATTTTCTCACCCAGCTTCAGGTCTTCGCCCTGCTCTGTC
>CAZKOK010000311.1:0-5399 GCA_964554355.1 uncultured Spirochaetia bacterium
TTGTCGATAATACAGGTCCCTGAGAAAAATGTATCGGTAAACCAAATTCATCTGTCAGTTTTTGAATTTCACAGAGTAACCCATTAAAGCGAAACCGTCACTGCTGTATGTACTTAGAAAAGAATTAAAAATATCAGCATTATGGCCATTCCAGTTTACGTTGTTCCATTCCAGATGTTCATATGTGGATTCTGTTGAGCCGCTCTCTCCGCCATACATCTTTATAAGTTTTTCATCAATTTTTCCACTTTTTTTTAATATTGAAGAACGAATCAGATCGGGTTCCAGGCTTTTATCATTTTCCTGCACATAAAAAATCATATTGGAAATAATTCCATCAGAATAAACAAGCGATGATTTGCCGGGAATATTAAAAAAAGAAGCAGAAAAAGAATAGCCTATTTGTTCCTTGATGTTTTTTTCATTTATAAAACTTGCGTCAGTATTAATTACATCGTAATCAATGTTTATTTTTTCGAAATCCATTTTGGTTTCAAGTTTTTCAAAATTATAAGTTTCAAATTTTCTGATATCAAAGGTTTTTCCTGTACTGCATGAAAATGCTAAAACAATAAAAACTATTGAAACAAGTATCTTTTTCATTTTGGACTCCATTTTTTAATATAGTTAATTATATCATGGAATTAAAAAATAGGAAGATTTTTCCGCAGCAGACGGCTGCGAACAAACGGAACTTTGATGATTAGGCAGTGTTCCAAAGATTGCGATAAAGATTTGACGTATGCTCTGAAAAAACACAACAAGGAAATTGCTATGAAAAAATGGACTTTAATATTTTCTGTTACTGCTGTTCTCTTCTCCTGCGGGTCCAGTCCGTCTGCAGATGGGATGCCTTTATGCTTATAGAGGATCCTTTCGATCGCGGGGGCTTCGCCTTTTTTGATTTCAATGACCTTTTAAAGCTGTCTCTTTCCGAATATCCCGATATAGCGGAATACCTGATGGGCAAATTATCAGATGAAGACATACAGGACTATACGGAAGAATACGAAAAAAAAGAAACCATGTTTTTCATGTATAACGGCGCCGAAAGAGGTGTTCTGTTTTGTTTTAATGGCTTATTAGTGATTGATGCAAACAGTTCTGCCTGCCGGTTTTTCCGGATCAGACTTCTGCTCCTGAATGTTTTTAAACCAAAAATGGTAATATGAATCTTCCCTGCGTTCAGGATGTATCTCCATAATTTCATATCCGGATGTCCAAAGTTTAAACTTCCCATACTCTTCCGGATTCTGAATCAATTTATCCATATCTGGTTCCGGTATGCGCTTATCGATTCGGAAAGTATCATCCTGAACAATACCCTGCATGCTGGTTTCGGTCCATTGAGCGGGGGAACCGATGTGTATGCAGTCGTCTGGGCAGACACTGATACTGACGGTGATAATGAGTATGTGACAACGGCCCGGGCTTCATCCGGTTCAGAGACGAAAGTGGATGGGGATGTAGAGATTGATATTGACAGATTCAGTTATGAATATAATTGGCAGCTGAGCCTCTCAGGTGAATACAATCATTGTTTGCATATTGTTATAGTACAGAAAATAAAATATAATAATCCTGCTGGAATATTGTTTGTATAGATTTGTCAGACTTTTTTGCAGGTAATATAGATGGATTTAAAAATTACTATTAACAGTATAATTAAGTTATTAGGCGAAAGTTCACTGAATAAAAGTTTCAGCATTAAAAATTTGTGGACTTTAATATGTTCTGCACTATGGGTACTGGGTTTTGTCTTTTCTGTAATAATATTTTTTGCAGTTCTGGTCTATTTCATCAAATTAATCATAAAACATAAAAAAATTGTGAAGGACCTGGGTTCCGGCTATATACGTTCCGAAAGCCCTGCAATTTTTTTCTTTTTGTTCGGCACCATACTTATCCAGTCATCAGCAGTTTTAAACATTTTTCTGGCTTTGAATAAAGTAACAAAGCTGGAGATATTTTTCCCCATTATTGTTATCATAATAATGGCTGCAATTATGGACGGCGCAATAAGCTTAAAGCAGGTGGAAGAAAAAAGTTATTTATATGCCTATGTTTTTATAAAAACATTGTTTTATCTTTTCCTTTACCTTGTCTCGGTATTTCTTGTTTTGAATTTTTCCAAACCGCTGGCTCCGCTGGTATTTGCATACATGATATTTCACAATACTGCAGCGGTATTGGTATTCTTTTTTATTGCGGTTATATTCCTGCTTATAAAATTGTCTCCTGTAAACATTATATCAGCATTTGTTTTTTTTATTTCCTGTAATATGTTTTTTACTGATATTCTCAGGATAAACAATTCATTGCGCTGCCTCATATTTTCATCCCTGATGACTCTGGTTCTGCAGACTGTTTCCATGCTTGCATTCGGAACATATTATAAATCAATGCTTGAACAGGGACTGTTTGTTCCGGATATTAAAAAAAAATCTTTTTTAAGGCACAGGGTTTTTTATTTCTTTTATATATGCGCTTTGTTTGTGCTTCTTTATTTCGGATACATAAACTCGGCGGAACCGGTTGTTAAATTTCTTGTTATTTTTTCCCTGGGGGTCCTTTCAATATACAGCATTTTATTTGTCATCCGCGGAATCATAAATCTGGGCGTTATATTTTCACAGAAAAAAAATGTATTGAAAATCTTCAGAAAATACAAATATCCGGTATCATTATTAACGGCCGATGATGACGGAAATATAATAGCAGCAGAAGATTTCCTTATTGAAAAGATAATCGGGAATGACGATTTCACTACGGCAGAATATCTGTATAAATTGCTGAAACCTTTCAATGGAATGCTCAATCTTTTTTTGGTCAATTATATTTATCGTCACAATACCGCAAAGAAAGAAAAATACTTTAATGATAATTTTGAACATTTTTTTTATCCATTCGTATTGGGTGCAGATGGGTCAAAAGAAGCATTATATAACTTCCTCTTTAAAAAAGGGAAATTACCTGACAAAGATATACAAAACAACAGGGACACTGCTTATGCAATGCTTTTGAATTTTAATAAATACAACTATCTGCTGTCAGATCAGTATATGGATGTAATCAGGAAATTCCTTAAAATGAACAATACATATATAAGCAAAGCCAGAGAATATAATATTTTTCATGAGAATCCCGTTGACGGAATAATTGAATCAATTAAAAACGGGGGTTTGCCTGAAAACCGGGAGATGATTATTGAAAAAGCAAAAAATCAGAATGATATCGAATTGTTAAAGGAATTCTATTTCTTTATTCCCTACAGTCTTGAAAACTGCCTTTCAATCATCGACAGCAGCAAAAACGGCAGCATGGATCTGTATAAGCTGGATTTGTATTTCAGTTCACTGGAACCCATGCTTGATTACCCGGAATTTGCTGATAAAAATCTGATAAACCATTTATTTCTTGACAGACCGCTTCCCGGTAACGGAAAAACGGAAATAAACAGATTAATTCTTTTTAAACACCTGAACAGTCTGAAAAGCTCAAAAAAATATGCGAATTACTATAGCATCCTTGCAAAGCTTCTGAGTATTTCTGATATAATTTCAGATAAACAATTATTTTTTGAAAAGGGAATTACAATTGATTCCTGTGCCATACTGCTTAAAATCATAGAAAAGATAAATAATGGCAGATTGAAAAAAGAAATCGGAAAGCAGATCAGCGAGATTACGGAAGAACCGTATTCTCTTACAATTGATGAAAGAAATTCCGAAGGGATAAAGATAAGCAGCATTGTAATTGCAGGGAAAATACTTTCAAAGAACCTTGAAGGAGACTAGATTATGGCTGATGATACAATCGATGATCCCGAAATTCTGAAACTTTTGAAAAAAATTGGAAACATAAATCGGGAACTGAACACCATCCTTATAGACAGGGAAAAAATCATTGAATTGTCGCTTATATCATTAATAGCCCAGGAGAACATACTTCTTCTGGGTCCTCCCGGGACGGCGAAAAGCCTTCTTGCAAGCGAAATATGCAAAAGGATAAAAGATGCTTCATATTTCCAGAGACTGCTGACCAAATTCACCACAGACTCCGAGCTGTTCATCTCCGGCCAGGCAATAAGCGAGGAGGAAGTCATGGATAACAAAACAAAAAAAACTGTTAAAATCACAAGAATAAAGTCTTTTGTTGAAGGAATGCTGCCGACCTGTCATATTTCCTTTCTTGATGAAATATTCAAATCCAATTCCGCCATTTTAAATGCATTGCTTACCCTGATTAATGAAAAAGTCTACTACTCCAATGACGGGCAGGCTATTCCATCCAACCTGATATGCGTATTCGGCGCCAGCAATGAGAGACCGAGGCCCGAAGACGGACTTGACGCATTATATGACCGTTTTTTAATCCGGTATTATATAAATTATTTAAAGGGCAATGATTTTAAGCTCCTCCTGAAACTTGATCAGCAGAAACCGATAAAAAATATGAATACAATCTCAATCTCGGAATTAAAAACCATCAATTCCTTTATTAATGAAATTGAAATTTCTGATCAGATAATAGAATTGATTGACAGAAAAAAAATGATGATCAAGGAAGAACCGGAATTAAACATGATTAATCCATCTGACAGAAGAATGAAGAATTCGCTGAAATTACTTAAGGCACATGCCCTCCTTTATAAAAGAAAATCGGTTTCAGTTTCTGATATGAATGAAGTATATCCGTTTATACTCTGGGATACGGGTTATGGAACATCCAATAACCTCAAGTATCATACTTTGCAGATACTGATAGATTACTTCACAAAAAACACGAGTTCGCAGATAAAAGCATTTCTGGATTTTGCGAACAATATAGAAAACAGCAAAAAGGATTATACAGCTACAGCAGACAACCTGAGGAATAATATCCAGGATAAAATCAGCTTCAGCAATATATATAAAGATTATGTACATAAAGCAACAAGCTTTATCTCACAGATAGAAACTTATGAAAAAAAGGCCGTAAATTTTAATAAAAACGGTCTTCCTCTGAATGAAAAAAGCTGGATGAAAAGATTTGAAACTGAACTCGGTGAAACAAAAAAATCAATTGAGAATGATTTATCTGAATTCAGTGAAATAAAAAGATCATATTTATAACGGGAGCAGGTTATGGATAAAAAGAAATCAATATTAAATTTTCAGAAAAACAACTGCATTGTATTCGACGACCAGTATGTTTTCAATCTTGTATTAAGCGGCAATAACATTAAAAAAATCTATGAAGATATCAAATCCCGGGTCCAGACTTCCCTTATTCCGGGAACATTCAGTGAACTGAGTGAAGACAAGTTAAATTCGTTTTATAACAAGAACCTTGAACTCCGGCCCGCTGAATTTATCAAAATGAAACTCGGGGAACCAGATGAATCAGGTCGCCGACGA
>CAZKOK010000312.1:0-5396 GCA_964554355.1 uncultured Spirochaetia bacterium
GGGGTTCCCGGCCTCTTCTGCTGACTGCCCCGCTAATAACTTCTTATGAATTTATTAATTCCGGAACAAATTCCTTGTTGATTTTGACAGGAAACAGGAACCAGTACAAAAGAAAGATTATCACAGGAATAATTTTTTTCATTCAAGACTTACCTTTAAAAGCGATCCTAATACAAGCTTAAAATGCTGTCAACGGAAATCGGGGAATCACGCAACGACACGGCGATGAAAATGACATGACATCTAAATTGAGGGCGGACAGGGCTTCCGGGAAAGGGTGGATTTTTAAAGACACAGATGAAACAGAAAAAAAGGATTCCCGGTTTTCCGGGAATCCTTAAAACAATTTCAGGACCGCTTTATCTTCGCCAGTCGAGACTGTCTCTTGTAATTATGCCGGGATCATTCATTAATGCTTCGGAATTGCTGTTTGCAATCAGGGACCATGCTTCACCAGTGTAACTGTGCCAGCTTACCCAGAATGCAACTGCCGGATAATCGTTCAGCAGCCTGTCAGCATAAAGTGTGGTGTCCATGCTTCCGTCTTTTGCATATTTCCCGCCGATTTCAGGGCTGAATTCTGCCATGCCGATCGGTTTTTTCAGTGACAGATATTTTTTATAGTCAGCTATGCCAAGTTTGTCATTGTAAGCTGTACCGGCAACAATATCGACATAATCATCCCCGGGATATGCCCAGGTTACAGGCCGGTTCCAGTCTTCCTCCATGCTTGATCCGAAATTCGGTGAATATACCCATAACAGGTTATCAAGGTGCTTTTCATTGGTAAAATAATCGAACATATCCCTGTATACATTTATATACTGGGACGGATTGGATGGATGTGTTTTCATCCCCCACCAGTGCCAGTTGCCGTTCATCTCCTGCATAGGTCTCCACATGACAACAACACCTGCATCACGCAGTTCTGTAAGCGCAGCGGCTATTCCGTCAAGCTTTCGCCGCCAGGTCTGGTAAACCGGCTTTGAAGGATCAAGGAGGTCTTTCATATTTACACTGGTAAGGTCTTTTGCATTTCCGGGACCATTCCAGTTGCCTGGATTGATTGCTATGTTCAATGGATCAATTACCCAGGGATTAAGAGGAGTCCATGTAATGGTAACCAGACCACCGCTGTTCCAGTAATCAATAAGGACCTTGTTGGCTGCTGATAATTGTTTTTGAGTATAGATTCGCTCAAACTCATAATCCACACCGATAATTCCAACCCATTTTCCGGTTTTGTTATACAGGGCCTCAACCATTTTGCGATAACCCTGCTCGGAACTTGCATCTGTTATCTGATTACCATGGTAGCAATTCTGACCAGAAATAACACCAGGGATTGAACTATTTGAAAGCATTGTCAGATATTCCAGTACTTTTACTGCATCAGGACTTGCGTCAGGATTGGCCGTACCGCTGAATATAATATTTTCCGGAATATTGGATGAAGCCCCCGACATACAGGAAACCAGCACTAGAAAAACGATTATCAATACAAAACTTAAATTCTTCATGGAATAAATTATAGTGAAATGAAAAATTGAAATCAAATAACCGGACTTCTTTGCCTTTCTTCCATATGGACCTGAATTTCCGATACAAGGCATGCTGAATATTTCCTGCGAATGAATTATTCTGTCGTTATCCTGACACAAAGGTGCAGGGTAATTTATATTCACATCCGGATGCAGCAGCTGGTATTCTTGAATAATTACAAATCAATACAATGCTTAAGAATTTTGTATTCTATTTTCATATATTATCCAATAAAGACCAGTAATGACATCCAGCCGGACTCATACAAACCTTCTTCCCCCCTCAGTATAAATACAAAATCATCACATGTACACTATATGCTGATGTTGACATCATGCTGCCCGTCGCTTAATAATTCCAAACAGAGGAAAAAAACTATGGATTATAAAAGTCTGCTTGATAAAGCAAAAGAAGCCTCAGCATTCACATATTCACCTTATTCAAATTTTCCTGTAGGGGCTGCCCTGCTCTGCAAAAGCGGGAAAATTTTTAAAGGCGCAAATATTGAAAACCGTTCATACGGGCTTACCAACTGTGCCGAACGCTCCGCTGTATTCTCGGCAGTCAGCGCGGGCGAAACCGAATTCGAGGCAATCGCAGTCTACTGCTCCGCCGCCGGCTACCCCGTCCCGCCCTGCGGCGCCTGCCGCCAGGTACTCTCTGAATTCGCCGGCACTGATTTTACGGTGATATTTTCAGGAGCCAAAGGCGAGGTTGTTACCACAACCCTTAATGAGCTTTATCCTTTTGATTCACTTAAGGAACTGAAAAAATAACCACAAAAGGCACACGCCCTAAATACATCACGCAACGGCGCAACGTAATTTTGGGCTTTGGTAAAAACCAAATAACCAATATATGAATTAAAGAAGAATTTCCCGGAGTCTCTTCAAGAACTCACTTAATACGTTGCGTCGCTCTCCCCGTCGCGTCGTCGCGTGAGACATTTTCAATATATCTCTGGAGTTACCGCATCCTGCGGGCTAGTTTCTCTTTCTTCTCGCGGTTCTTCGAATCGGTTTCCATTTTGGTTTTCCAGATTTCGATTTTCTTTTTAAGGGCATCGCTCTGGTCCGATTCGCCGAGTATGATATGAAGCCTGCGCAGGGAGGATAGATAGCTGATGGCTATTTTAAAGTCGTCCTGTCTGTGGGTGGATAACTCGTATTTCTGCCTGTAGCCGTCTGCGGCCATCTGCATCAGTTCCCTGGCCAGCCTGATATGTTCGGTATGGATCTGATAACTGTCATTTCTGGGGTCCATGTCAGTGACGATTTTCTTAAGGTTTATCATATTCTTAATAACTGTTGCCATTCTGGCTTCCAGTTCCACGAACGACCAGCGCCACTTTGTATTGTCCCCGTATGATTCTTCAATACTCTGGATTGAAAACCCGAGTTTGCGGATAAGGTCCCATTTTTCCTGTACAGAGACATTATTGATTTCGAGAAGTCTGTCTTCGTAATCGGAAAATGGAACATCAATGTGATTTGTTACTATTTCTTCAAGATATATTAATGCCTTGTAGCAGGCTTTCCTGGCATCATTCAGATATGCTTCATTTTTAATTCCGAGAATCGCCACTGAAAGCTCATTCATAAAAAGAAAATATGAAAGTAAATTAAGACTTTCACTAACCAGCTTAAACCTTTTTGCAGCCCTTCCGGTCTCATCTTTCTGAAGTCCCTGCAGCATCACTTTTTCCTGTGACTGCATTTTTTCCACTTCAGCCTTGTAGGTTTTTATTTTATCAAAGTAATTACGTTTTGCTTCGGCACTGACTTTAGCCATTTACTTGCCGCTCCTAAATAATATCAGGACCATATTTCTGAAGCAGTTCCTTTGCATGCGCCAGTGATGCTTTTTCATCACTGTCTCCTGAAAGCATTCTGGCAATCTCGATTACTTTCTGGTCCTTTTTCAAGCCATGGATGCGGGTAACAGTCCTTTCCCCCTGCACCTGCTTCTCGACCTTTATATGATTATCGGCACGAACTGCAATAGAAGCAAGGTGCGTTATGCAAATAATTTGCTTGGTGGAAGCAAGTTCCTTTATTTTCTCACCTACTGCCAGAGCTACCGCTCCTCCGATACCTGCATCTATTTCATCAAAAATCATTGTCTGTACCTGATCATTATCAGCCAGAACGGACTTAAGAGCAAGCATAATTCTTGACATTTCACCACCCGAAGCAATTGCCTTAAGCTCTTTAAGCGGTTCTCCCTTGTTCGGGGAGATAAGAAAATCTATCTGGTCGAAACCCCTCGGCCCGCATGCGGCTTTTCCGTTTTCAGATTCTTTTCTTGAAAGTCTTATTTCAAACTTGCTTTCCGGCATCCCCAGATCTTTCAGATGGCCGAGAATGCTGTCACCAAGTATTTTTGCAGCGGATTGTCTTTTTGCCGAAATCCCGGAAGCAAGAGAAAGAACTTCTTTTTCAAGCCGCGTAATTTCAGCCTGCAGTTCTTCCTTGTTTGATTCCCAGTTTTCAAGGTCTTTTATTTTTTCAAGAGCCTCTTCCTGATATTTAAGTATATCGCTTATTGAATTGCCGTATTTTTTTTTAAGTTTTGAAATAATCTGGAGTCTTTCCCCGCATTGTTCAATTCTGCCGGGATCAAAATGCAGACCGGCCTTATACTGTTTGGCCTGCTCCACCACATCTTCCAGTTCATAAAAAGCATCCTCCGCCCTCTGCAGAAGCGGATAAATATCCTTATTGATTTCAGCTGCCGATGACAGGTCCCGGAGTCCTGTACGCAGCGCAGACAGGGCTCCTGAGGTGTTTTCAGCATTATTCTGAATAAAGCTGGTGATATTTGAATAAAGGGATTCAAACTGGTTCAGCACCTTCAGTTCCTGCTCAAGTTCCTCTTCTTCGCCGTTTTTCAGTTTTGCATCTTCTATTTCGTTTGCGGCAAATGAGAGATAATCATACTCACGTGCACGGTCCTGCTCATTGCGGTTCAACTCGGCAAAGCGTTTTTTTATGTTTGTCATTTCAGTAAATTTTTCGGCCAGGGCAAGTACCTTGTCTTCGTGTCCGGCATATCTGTCCAGAAGTTTACGCTGATTTTCTGAAGAAAGCAGGGCCTGATGCTCGTACTGACCGTGCATGTCAAAAAGCAGCCCCGTAAGTTCGGCCACTTCTGCCCTGTTGACCGGAGAACCCTGAAGATACAGCTGACTCCGGCCTGTTGACTTTATTTTTCTTCGTATCTGAATATAGCCGTCTTCCGGTTCAATGCCTTTTTCTGAAAGCCAGGAAAGAGCTTCTGAACATTTTCGGACATTAATGACCCCGGAAATCTCGGCTTCTTCCTTTCCCGACCTCACAACGGTACCGTCAACTTTTGCGCCTGTAATTGCAGAAAGGGCGCCGATCAGTATTGATTTTCCCGCGCCGGTTTCTCCGGTAAGCACAGAAAAACCCTTGTTAAAATTAAGGCTGATTGTGTCTATAAGTGCATAATTTCTGATTACAAGTTCTTCAATCATCCGGACCTCCGGACCAGTTGAGTTTGCTGCGCATTACTTCATAAAATGAGCGTTTGTCAGAACGGATAATATATGCCTCATTTTCCGACCTGGTATAGCAGATCCGGTCTTCTGGCTCCAGATTAAAAATATGCTGACCGTCAATTGTCAGAATCAGCTTTGTCCTCTGGTATTTTTCAACATGGACATAAACACATTCACTGCCGGGAACAACAAGCGGGCGGTTAGAAAGTGAAAACGGACAGATCGGGGTAAGGATCATCGCATCCATCTCGGGGAAAAGCAGAGGGCCGCCTGCGGCTGCTGAGTAGGCGGTTGATCCTGTAGGCGTCGCGATTATTATTCCGTCCGCCCT
>CAZKOK010000313.1:0-5371 GCA_964554355.1 uncultured Spirochaetia bacterium
TGCAGTAGTCTTGATGTATGAATGTGCGATGCGTGCCGATTCCTTCATGACATCGCCCAGGTTTCCCGTAAGAATTACTTCGCCCGAACCCTTGAATACTGCCACTTCCACGGGAAGCAGCGTACCGCCCAGTTCGGTCCAGGCAAGTCCGTAAGCCAGACCGGGACGCGGTTCCTGGCTTATCATGTTTTCCGTAAACTTGGGTACGCCCAGGTATTTTTCTATGGATTTTGGAGTGATGATGACCGAGTAGTCCTTTTGAAGTTCCGGATTTACGGCAAGACCTTTTTTAACGGCTTTTCGCGCAATTTTCCTTATAACGGAACCAATTTCCCTTTCCAGGTTTCTGACTCCGGATTCCATTGTGTATTCCCGGATAATCTTTAGAATGCTGTTCTGCTGAAAAGTTATCCTGGCCCAGGTCAGTCCGTTTTCCTCTATCTGTTTGGGTATAATGAAATCATTGGCAATTACGGTCTTTTCTATATCCGAATAGCCGGGAATTTCAATTATTTCCATCCTGTCTCTTAAAGGGTGTGGGATGGAGTGTATTGAATTGGCTGTTGTAATAAACATGATATGGGAAAGATCGTAATTAACTTCAAGATAATGATCGAGGAAAGTTGAATTCTGCTCGGGATCAAGGACTTCCAGAAGCGCTGAAGCAGGGTCGCCGCGGAAGTCGCTGGCCAGCTTGTCAATTTCATCAAGAAGAAAAACCGGATTGATTGTGCCGACTTTTCTCATTGACTGCAGGATTTTTCCCGGCAATGCGCCGATGTAGGTTTTTCTGTGCCCCCTGATTTCGGCCTCGTCCCTTACTCCGCCGAGTGAAATTCGTACAAACTCACGTCCCAGCGCCCTTGCAACCGATTTGCCGAGAGACGTTTTTCCTGTCCCCGGAGGACCTACTAAACAGAGAATGGGTCCTTTCATTTTTTCCTTAAGCTGCCGCACGGCTATAAAATCAAGGATACGCTCCTTGGGGTTTTTCATATTGTAATGATCTTCGTCAAGTATCCTGGCCGCCTTGTCAATATCCTTGTTATCCTTGCTTAACTCGTTCCAGGGCAGATCGGTAATCCATTCAAGATATGTCCTTAAGACCCCTGATTCAGGCGACATCGGCTGCAGTTTGCTCAGGCGCTTCAGTTCCTTTTCGGTCTTAAGTTTGACCTCTTCGGGAAGTTTTTTTTCATTCAGCCTTGCTTCAAGTTCCCTGGCGCCCGAAGGATCTTCTTCGTCCTTTCCCAGCTCACGGTTTATCTGGCGCAGCTGTTCGTTCAGATAGTATTCCCGCTGGTTCTTTTCCATCTTCTTTTTTACTTCTGCATTTATTCGTGTCTGGATACCGAGGATTTCATTTTCCGCCTCAAGCATAATGGCAAGCCGTTCGAGTCTGGCTTCGCTTTCTTCTATCCTGAGAATTTCAACCTTATTCTCGGTTTTTATATTTGAATTGGCGCAGATAAGATCGATCAGTTTATCGGGATATTCCGCTTTTTCAATTGCCGCCTTTGTTTCGGGGGCGATTTTCTTTTTAAATTTCGCATATTTGATAAATGAAGTCTGGAGAGTTGACATAAGCGCGGTAATTGACGGCGTCAGCTGTCTGTCTTCGGGGATTACCCTGATCTGGACTGCGAATATGTCTTTCTTCTGAGTAAAGCGCGATACAAGTCCGCGTTCTTTTCCTTCTGCAAGCACCCTGATTGTCCCGTCCGGAAGTTTGAGCATCTGCAGGATTTTCGCCATGGTGCCTGCTCCGTAAATGTCATGTTCTTCCGGTTTTTCGACAGAGTTTTTCTGACATGCAAGAAAAATCATCCTGTCGCCCTGCATTGCCTCTTCCACGGCTTTGACAGAAGCTGCCCTGCCGACAAAGAACGGGATTACCATATGCGGAAAAATAACAAGCTCCCTTAAAGGTACTAGAGGGAGCTCTATTTTCTGGCTTTTGATTTTTGAGCCTGCCTTGATCATGCCGATTTTTTATCGAGTATAATTTCCGGTTTTACAGAATCAGTAATGACCTTTTTGGTAACAATCACTTTCTTTTTGCCTTTAATAGACGGAATATCGAACATGATGTCTATCATTATATTCTCAACGATTGAACGCAGTCCTCTGGCACCGGTTTTACGCGCAATTGCCTGCTGGGCGATTGCCTCGATAGCATCCTCCTGAAAATCAAGTTCTACGTTATCAAGTTTTAATGAACTTTTATACTGCTTCAGGATCGAGTTTTTGGGTTCTGTGATAATTCTTAAAAGATCATCCTTGTCAAGGTTCTGAAGGGTTACATTAATCGGAAGTCTTCCGATAAACTCCGGGATAAGCCCGAATTTAATCAGATCATCGGGGTGAAGATGACTGTACAGTTCAACAAGGTCCTTTTCTTCAGCGGATTTTACGTCCGCCCCGAATCCTATCGGATGCTGGGATACTCTTGATTCAATAATTTTATCAAGGCCGACAAAAGCCCCGCCGCAGATGAAAAGAATATTGCTTGTATCGATTTTAAGCATTTCCTGATTCGGATGTTTTCTTCCGCCCTGGGGAGGAACCGAAGCAATAGTGCCTTCTATTATTTTAAGAAGGGCCTGCTGTACACCTTCTCCGGAAACATCTCTTGTTATCGATATGTTTTCACCTTTGCGTGAGATTTTGTCAATTTCGTCAATGTAAATGATGCCGCGTTCTGCAGCAGCGATATTATTGCCTGCATTCTGGATCAGTTTTAAAAGGATATTTTCCACGTCTTCACCGACATAACCGGCTTCGGTCAGGGTAGTTGCGTCTGCAATGGCGAAAGGCACTTTAAGTTTATTCGCCAGGGTTTTTGCCAGCAGTGTTTTTCCTGTTCCGGTAGGACCGATCATAAGAACATTGGACTTTTCCATGTGAACATCTTCGTCCATGTGGCTTTTCTGGCTGATTCTCTTGTAATGATTGTACACCGCTACAGAGAGCACTTTTTTTGCCGGGTCCTGCCCGATTACAAAATCATCAAGATATGTCTTGATATCTTTCGGAGTAGGCACATCGTCAAGAAAATCACCGTCAAATACATCTTCTTCTTCATCAAGGATTTTTTTGCAGACATTGACGCATTCGTCGCAAATAAAAACACCGGGACCTGCAATAAGCCTTCTTGCCAGATCGGAACTCTTTCCGCAGAAAGAACAGACTTTTGCGCTTTCCCCTCTATTTTTTGCCATTTTCATCCCTCACTAGGACTTTATCGACAAGTCCGTAATTGGCCGCTTCCTGTGCAGACATATAGAAATCACGCTCAAGATCTGCGGTTATCTGTTTTTCGGTTTTGCCGGTGTGTTTTGCAAAATAACCGATAAGCATCTGCTTAAGACGGACAATTTCCTTTGCCTGAATACTAATATCAGTAGCCTGGCCTTCGGCTCCGCCCCACGGCTGGTGGATCATAATGCGTGTCGAAGGGAGAGCCATTCTTTTTCCGGAAGAACCGCAGGTTAAAAGAAGCGCTCCCATTGATGCTGCCTGTCCAAGACAGATGGTCTGAACTTCGGGCCTTATATGCTGTATTGTATCATATATTGCAAGACCTGCAACAACTGATCCGCCGGGAGAATTAATATAAACACTTATATCTCTTTCGGGATCCTGGGATTCCAGAAAAAGAAGCTGCGCGCATACAGCGTCGGCCACGTAGTTGTTTATTTCACCATCTATAAAAACTATCCGTTCTTTCAGAAGACGGGAATAGATGTCATACTGGTGTTCGCCGTGGCTGGTCTGCTCCCAGATAGTTGGAATATAGTAATTCATCTTTTCTTCAGGTTTCATATAATCTCTCATCACTATGCTCACTTTAAATTTTAATTATTTCTGTGCAATAAGTCCATAAAGTCAATCCTTTTGCCTTTACTGATTTTAGCACTTTCTATCATTATATCAAAAACTTTTTTGTTTTTGATGTCATCTTTAAGATACTCAATTAATTTGTTTTTTTCAAAGTAGTCTTTCACTTCTTCTTCGGTTTGTCCTGCCTGTTCGGCCTGATTTTTCATTTCATTCTGAATGTCTTCGTCTGTAGCTTCGATTTTTTCTTCTTCGGTAATTTTACCAAGTATCAGCTGTGACTTCACGCTTTTTACGGCACCGTCTCTCCAGTCATTCATCAGGTCTTCTTTTGTCTTTCCCTGGGCGCCAAGGACCTGCAGAAGCGATTCTTCCTGCATTCTTGACTGCATGAGGAAGTTTCTCCAGTTGTTGTTCAATTCAGCCTTGATCATGGATTCCGGGACATCTATTTTTGATGATTCAATTACCTGGTCCATCAATGCATCAATTTTTTTCTGTCTGAGAGCTGAATCCAGATGTTTTTCCATCCGGTCTTTTATGTCTTTTTTCAGGTCTTCAAGAGTTTCGTATTTTTCACTGACGTCCTGGGCCAGATCATCATCAAGTTTCGGCAGTTCTTTAACCTTTACAGCAGTAATCCTGACTTTCAGTCTGATGGTCCTTCCTGCAAGGTCTGCATCCTCAAAATCACTTTTATAGGTTTTGGTAATTACCTTTTCTTCATCTTTTTTCATGCCGATGATGTCATCATCAATTTTGTAAAGGTTCTGGCCGGTTCCGACTGTAAATACGAAGTCCTCACGTGCTGTTCCTTCTATTTCCTTGCCGCTATCGTCAGCTTCCTGATAATTAATTGTAACTATGCTGTCTTTTTCAACTTTGCCGTCTGCCTTTTCCTTTACCACAGCGTTTCTTTCCTGAATATCCCTAAGCTCTTTCTGGATATCCTTGTCGCTTATTGTGCACGAAGGAACTTCAGCCTTTAGTTCCCTGTATTTGCCCGGTGTGATTTCCGGGAAAATATCATAAACGACTGAAAAGGAGAAATCGCTGTCCAGACTGAATTCGATTTTTTCCTCGTCTTCAAGAACCGGCTGCGAATAGGGAAGGGGCTTTTCCTCGATTTCGCCGAATACCTCCTGAAGGCTTGAATCCAGAAGATTCATCATTGCTTCATGCTTTATGCCTTCGCCGAATTTTCTTTCAAGAACTTCTACAGGTGCTTTTCCCTTGCGGAAACCCTTGATGTGTGCGGTCTTTGCATATTTATCAAGAAGTTCGTCGTACTGTTTTTTGTTTTCAGTGCTGTCAATTGTGATAGTCAGTTTGACAGATGAATGTTCTTTCTTCTCTATTTTCCTGTCTTTAATGGTTGCCATAGTATTTCCTTTTGTATAACCTTTGATGCAGCCTCGATGTAAAAAAATAGCGATCCGGATTTCCCGGATCGCTATCAGTTACAATGAAGCGGGAGACGGGATTTGAACCCGCGACATCCACCTTGGCAAGGTGGAGCTCTACCACTGAG
>CAZKOK010000314.1:0-5363 GCA_964554355.1 uncultured Spirochaetia bacterium
AATATCTGTCCTTCTCCTGAAAATACTGTTGAAAAGGGAATCGGAAAGGACGGTTCGGAAACAGAAATTGCTGTAAAACAGGAGAATACGGTACGTGTTCTTGTATTCAAAACAACAATTGACCAGTTTTCAGGCAAACTCTCATTTGTGAAAGTCATTACAGGTTCTTTGAAACCTGATGCCGAACTTTTCAATGAGCAGGCACAGAAAAAAGAAAGAATCAGCAAGATCTATACAAGTGTAGGCAAGAAACTTATAGAAGCAAGGGAACTTGAAGCGGGCGATATCGGTATTCTTGTCAAACTCGACAGTGTTCAGACAAATAACAGTCTGTGTACTCCGGGGACCAATTTTAAATTTTCGGTGCTCAGGCTGCCGACACCTGTTCACAATCTTGCAATCAGCGCTTTATCCAAAAAAGATGAAGACAGGATGAACAGCGCCCTGCACAGGGTTTCAGAAGAAGACCTTACTTTTATAATAAAATTCAACAAGGAAACAAAGGAAACTGTTATTTCCGGAATGGGAGAGCTTCATATCAACATGATCCTTGACAAGGTAAGGGAAAAACAGAAAGTTGAAATAGAGACACGTGTGCCCAGGGTTGCCTACCGCGAAACAATTACGAAGCCTTCGGAGGCCGAATACACACACAAAAAGCAGTCGGGCGGTCACGGCCAGTATGGAAAAGTTGTAATGCAGATAAAACCTCTTCAGAGAGGTGAAATGTATTTATTTGAAAATGCGATCAAGGGAGGTTCAATTTCCAAAGGTTATATGCCGGGTATTGAAAAAGGACTTCATGAAGCAATGGATGAAGGTTATCTTGCAGGCTATCCGATTGTTGATATCCATTTTTCTGTAATAGACGGAAAAGAACATCCTGTGGATTCATCGGAAATGAGTTTCAAGCTTGCCGCAAAAGGAGCGCTCAAAACAGCCATGGAAAAAGCCGGGCCTTCTCTTCTTGAGCCGGTTATGATGCTGAACGTTTATGTCAACGAAGAC
Source organism: uncultured Spirochaetia bacterium (assembly GCA_964554355.1). Taxonomy (GTDB): domain Bacteria; phylum Spirochaetota; class Spirochaetia; order CAZKOK01; family CAZKOK01; genus CAZKOK01. Next base: position 1,009 of record CAZKOK010000314.1, read on the forward strand.
AATGTTGGAGATGTTTTGTCCGATCTGAGTTCAAGACGCGGAAGAGTCCTTGGTCAGGAAGCAGTCGGAGGCGGAATTGCTGCAGTAGAAGCGCTGGTGCCCCAGTCCGAACTTCTGCGCTATTCAATTGACCTTAAAGCGATGACATCCGGTACAGGCTCATTTGAACTGGAATTTGACCATTATGATCCGATTTCAGGCAAAATAGCCGATGCCGTTATTGCTGAAGCAAAGACTAAAAAAGAAGAAGAATAGCATAACAAAAAATAAAAAAAAGCAGCCGTATCTGCGGCTGCTTTTTTTACCGGTCATTGAATGGAATATATTCCTTTTTGTTCACTATCTGTTTATATGCCGGTCTCATAATGCGTCTTCCGTTTTTGACTTCCTCGATTCTGTGGGCACTCCATCCGGCAATACGCGAAATTGCAAAAAGCGGTGTATACAGCTCATAATCAAGATCAAGGCAACTGTAGACAAATCCGGAATAAAAATCAACATTGGCGCAGATATCTTTTGTATAGTTTTTAACCTTCCTGAATGCTGCAGGAGTAAGTTTTTCGATGCGGGTGTAGAGACTATAAAGATCTTCAAGGCCTTTTTCCCTGGCAAGATCTTTTGCTTTTGCTCTTAACAGGACTGCACGCGGATCGGAAAGAGTATAAACAGCATGACCCATACCGTAGATCAGGCCTGATTTATCGCCGGCTTTTTTATTTATGATCTTCTCAAGATATGCAAGGATTTCATTATCATCGGTCCAGTCTTTGATGTTCTGTCTGATATGGGTCATCATTTCCATTACCTTGATATTTGCGCCGCCATGTTTTGTCCCTTTAAGCGAACCTACGGCTGTGGCAATTGCCGAATAAGTATCGGTATCCGCTGAAGATACAACATGCAGGGAAAACGCGGAATTATTACCTCCTCCGTGTTCAGCATGAAGTACCAGCACAAGATCAAGAAGTTCGGCTTCAAGCTTGGTATATTTGCTGTCATCCCGCAGCAGTCTGAGGAAGTTTTCGGCAATACTGAGTTTGGGATCTGATGTATGAATGACAAGGCTTTTATCGTTATAGTAATGCTGGCTTACCTGATATCCGTATGCGACGAAAGTTGAAAAAGAGGAAATAAGTGTAAGGCACTGCCGCAGATTGTTGGCAATGGACCTGTCTTCGGCTTTCGGGTCATATGAATAAAGTGCAAGGACCGATCTGGCAAGTTTGTTCATGATATTCTTGCTGGGCGCTTTGAGGATCATATCTTCCATGAAACCGCCGGGCAGTTCAAAATTTTCTCCCAGAACGCTTCTGAATTCCTCGAGTTCGTTTTTTTTGGGCAGCATTCCGAACAGAAGAAGATATATGGTCTCTTCAAAGCCGAATCTCTTCTCTTTCTGAAAACCATCAACAAGGTCGCGGACATCATATCCCCTGTAGCTTAAGCGTCCTTCAACAGGGACTTTTTCTCCTTCATCCATGATGTAGCCGTGAACCTCACCAATGGTCGTAAGCCCGACAAGAACACCCGAACCGTCGGCATTACGGAGGCCGAGTTTTACATTGTATTTTGAATACAGTTCAGGTGATATTGTGCTGCATTCTTCAGCTTTTTTTGTATAATCAGCAAGAAGTTTTTCAGTAGCCTTTCCCATTTTCGTTCTCTCCGTATTTTCATGAACTGTAAAAGATCATGTATATAGTCCAATATTTGATTTAAATAATCAAGCATGCACCGACTGATTATTATCTAGCATTTCAGAAAATAGAATTCATAAATATCATGCTCTTTTTTACGACCTTTCATTTCAAAACTGGTGGAAGGTCTCCATTCCCTGGGTTCAGCATATCTTTCATACTTATTTACCAGCTGTTTTTCTGATGAAAGATTATCAAGAATTTCTTCTGCATAATCCTTCCAGTCTGTTACGACATAAAGATAACCGTTTTTTGTCAGTTTACCCGTCAATAATGATACAAATGGAGTTTTAAGAAGCCGGCGCTTATTATGACGTTTTTTCGGCCAGGGATCCGGGAAAAAAATATGGATCCCTTCCAGTATAGCATCCGGAATGCAGTTTTGTAAAATGTCTACGGCATCATTCCGGAAAATTCTGATATTTTTAAGGCCGCAATCACGTATTTTTGATAAAAGTCTGCCTACTCCGGGTGGATAGACTTCCACTGCAATATAAAACTTGTCAGGATTGTCACGCGCGATCTGCCAGGTTGCATCGCCCATACCGAATCCGATTTCCATTATAATCTGTGTGTCCCGGGCAAGACTGTTTACAAAATTAAGTCCATTATCAGAGTCAATGACATATTCAGATGCCAGCTCACTAAAGGCTTTTTTTTGACCTTCCGTCATTCTGCCCTTCCTGAGTACAAAACTTTTGATTTCCCTGTTCATTTTCCGCCCCTGTCTGATTATATAAGATACTGAAGCTTTTCCCTTATGAATTCTGATTTTTCATGCAGACCGATCTGCCCGGTTTTAATTATCATGATATGCGGATGCCGCTGATCGATTGTAACCAAGCCGCCGGATTCCCTGATAAGCCGCATGGCCTTGTCTGCGGATATCATTGATACCCTGGCAAATTCAACCCTTGCCAGGCCCTGGCGTTCCCTGAGCCCTGAAATAAAAAGACGTCTGCAGATGATCCTGATTTCAGATATGGCAAGCAGACTCTGGGCCATTTCGGGAAGAGGCCCGTATTTGTCCTGAAGCTCTCCGGAAAGAGATGCGAGTTCCTGCTCATTGCGGACAGATGTTATTTTTTTATAAATATCCATTTTTTCGGAAGGATCGCTGATATATTCATCGGGAATATATCCGTTATAATCAAGTTCAAGATAGACTTCAGGCGGCTGATCGCTTTCAATGTTGCTGATTTCGGCAATTGCCTGATCAAGTATCTTAAGGTACATGTCAAAACCGACAGAGGCGATGTCGCCGTGCTGCTGACGACCAAGAAGGTTTCCCGCCCCCCTTACTTCGAGGTCTTTCATTGATATTTTGAAGCCGGAACCAAGATCCGTAAAGTCCGAGATAATCTGCAGTCTTTTCATGGCAAGCTCGCTCAGTGCTTTTTCAGACGGATAAAAAAGATAGGCATAGGCTTTTCTGTTTGAACGCCCGACTCTGCCGCGCAGCTGATAAAGCTGTGAAATTCCGTAATTGTCAGCCCGGTCGATAATTATCGTATTTACATTCGGAATATCAATTCCGTTTTCAATTATTGTTGTGGCGGCCAGGACCTGAAAGGCGCCGTGAATAAATCTGTGCATTATATCTTCAAGGGCAGCGGATGACATCTGTCCATGGGCCGTTTCGATAAGCACTTCGGGAACAAGTTTTTCAAGGAAAATTCTGACATCATCCAGTGTTTCAATCCTGTTGTGAAGGTAGAAGACCTGCCCGCCCCTTTCCATTTCATTTCTGACCGCTTCAGCGATAAGTTCATGACTGAACTCCCTGATATATGTTTCGATCGGCCTGCGGTTGAACGGCGGAGTTGTAATGAGGGACATGTCGCGTATTTTAAGAAGCGACATATGAAGCGTGCGCGGGATAGGAGTTGCCGAAAGCGAAAGACAGTCAATGCTTGTTTTGATATCTTTCATCCTTTCCTTGTCCCTGACGCCGAAACGCTGTTCTTCATCAATAACAAGCAGACCGAGGTTTTTAAATAAAATATCCTTCTGCAGAATCCTGTGAGTGCCTATCAGAAGATCAACTTCGCCTGATCCGGTTTTCATTAAAATTTCAGCCTGTTTCTTTTTTGAAACAAATCGGCTGATCATCTCAATTTTAACCGGAAATCTTTCAAATCTTTCGCAGAAATTCTCAAAATGCTGTTCAGCAAGAATTGTAGTAGGTGCAAGAACGGCAACCTGTTTTCCGGCAATTACAGCTTTGAAAGCGGCCCTCATGGCGACTTCGGTTTTTCCGTATCCGACATCGCCGCAGATGAGCCTGTCCATCGGCCGCGGGCCTTCCATATCCTTTTTGACATCTTCGATGCAGATAAGCTGGTCTTCGGTCTCTTCATAGGGAAATGCTGCTTCAAATTCGATCTGCCAGTCGGTATCGGAAGGAAAGGCAAAACCGGCTGCTGTTTTTCTGCGCGAATAAATGCCGATCAGATGTTCGGCAAGGTCTTCGACGGATTTTCTTACCTTGTCTTTCCTTGTGCTCCAGGACTTGCCGCCGATTTTATCAAGCCTGGGTGCATTGCCCTCATTTCCAATATAACGCTGGATCAGGTTGACCTGCTCAATAGGAATAAACACGGTCTCGTTATCGGCATACAGAAGTTCTATATAATCACGTTCCGTACCGGCGGCCGT
>CAZKOK010000315.1:0-5356 GCA_964554355.1 uncultured Spirochaetia bacterium
TAGCGCGCAAGGTAATCAAGGTAATTTCCGAAAACCAGAAAAACGTTGTTATAAATAATGTGATCCAGTCCCTGCGCAAACTAAAAAGCCGCGGTGATGTTGTTGTCAAAGTCAATCTTGATGATGTGGACCTTACCTCGGAACACATAATTGACTTTATGAGAATGGTTGAAAATGTGCGCTCGATAACTGTCCTTGAAGATTCTACTGTGGACAAGGGCGGCTGTATCATAGAAACTGATTTCGGGCAGATTGATGCAAGGATTTCGAGTCAGCTGCATGAAATCGAGGAAAGGATTATTGAACTGTCGCCTATCAAGGCAAAGGGTGAGAAATAATGGGTGATTCTGCTGTAACTGCAATTACCAGCGCCGAAATATTTGATAAATACGAAGAGATAGTCGAAAGGATTGATCCGATAAAATACACAGGCACAGTCAAGAAGGTCAAAGGTCTGCTTATCGAAAGTCTCGGACCGCAGGTAGTAGTCGGGGAACTCTGCCAGATACTGATACCTGACGGCAGAACAGTATGGGCCGAAGCAGTAGGGTTCAATGACCGTATCGTGCAGCTCATGCCGTTCGAGGAAATGAGCGGTATTGAGCCCGGATGTCCGGTAATTGCATCAGGCGATCCGCTTATGGTGTCTGTATCAGAGACTCTTCTGGGAAGGGTACTTGATTCAATGGGAAAGCCCATGGACGGCAAGGGGCCCATTGCTGTAGATGGTTTCAGAAGTATTATAAACAGCCCTCCCGATGTACTTACCAGAAAACCCATAACCGAACAGATGATTACCGGAATCCGTTCAATTGACGGAATAATTCCCGTCGGCAAAGGACAGAGGGTAGGGATTTTTTCAGGAAGCGGTGTAGGTAAATCAACATTATTAGGCATGGTTGCCAGGAACACAAAAGCCGATGTAAATGTCATTGCCCTTATCGGTGAACGCGGAAGGGAAGTTCGTGAATTTTTGGAAAATGATCTTGGAGAAGAAGGACTTAAAAGATCGGTAATAGTTGTCTCATCTTCCAATACACCGCCGCTTTCAAGACTGCGCGGGGCATTTGTCGCCACGGCAATCGCGGAATATTTCAGGGACCAGGGAAAAGACGTAATGCTGCTTTTTGATTCGGTTACGCGTTTTGCAAGGGCCCAGAGGGAAATAGGACTTGCCGTCGGTGAACCGCCTGCAACACGCGGTTACACTCCTTCGGTGTTCTCGACTCTTCCGAAACTGCTTGAAAGATGCGGGACTTCCGAAAAGGGGACTATTACAGGATTTTATACGATACTTGTTGACGGCGACGATCTTGATGAACCCGTATCTGACGCGGTACGCGGGATTCTTGACGGGCATGTCGTTCTGGCAAGAAGACTCGCCGAGCAGTACCATTATCCGGCTGTCGATATCCTCGGCTCCGTTTCAAGACTGGCCAACAAGGTGACCTCCCAGGACCTGCAGCTGGCCGCCGGCAAGGTGAAAAAGCTTATTGCAGTCTATCGCGAGAATGAAGACCTGATAAATGTGGGCGCCTATGCAAAAGGAAGCAATCCGCTGGTGGATGAGTCCATATCACGAAAACAGAACATTGATATTTACCTTATGCAGGCAGTGGAAGAAGCTGCAGAAATTGATGATACGCGCAGAAGGCTTTATGAGATTTCGGGACTTAAACCTTCGGAAGATGCGGTGGAAAAGGAGAAATAAGCCTTGAAGCGTTTTCATTTCAGACTTGAAAAACTGCTTACAGTCCGCAGGCACAGGGAAGAGAAACTGGAAATAGAGCTTGCAAAAGCTGTGTCCAGGGTCCTCAGCATCGAGAATGAAATAAACTTCAGAAAGACCGAAAGAAGCAGGGTCTTCGGAGCGGATGCGGCCGGAGAACTTGAATATGAAATGATAAAGGGCAGATATATTTTCAGAATGGAAAAGGAAATAAGCGATTTTAGCAAAAAACTGAAGAAAGCACAGCAGGAAAGGGAACTGTCAAAGGAAAAATTTCTGGAAGCTTCCCGTGAAAGAAAGGTGCTTGATAAATTAAAAGATAGAAAGCAGGCGGAGTTTTATCACGAGCAGAAAATTGAAGAAATAAAGGAAAGCGATGATACTGTGACTGCGAATTCAGGAAGGGAGAGATAAAATGGTTCGCTACTCAAGAGTAAGGGTTGGATCAAGAATAGTGCTGCTTTTACTGGTTGTGCTGGTGCTGTTTTTCGGCGGATTATGGTGGTTTGACTACCTGAATCTGCTTGATGCCAGGGACTTTTTTACACCGGTTTTCAGGCTTGTCGGCTTAAAAACCACAACGCCTATAGCGGACAGGGACTCCCCGACACTGCTTGGAGACGAAAGAATAGAAAAGCAGCGGGAGGGACTTTTGATCTGGCAGGAAGAGCTTGAGAACCAGTCTGTCGACCTTGAAAAAAAGGCCGTTGAAGTCGATCAGATGCTTGCTGCAATTCAGGAAGAAAAAACTGCTTTTGAAGAAGAGAAAAAATCATTTAACGAAAGTATAAAGTTGTACGAAGATAAGAATAAGAGGCTTAGGCAGGTCTCCACTTATCTTATGGGTATGTCTGTAGAGGGGGCAGTAGCTCAGCTGGAGAATATGGAAGACCAGGATATCATTGATCTGTTCAGAATAACAGATGTAATTGCCGAAGAAAACGAGCAGTTGTCATTTGTTTCAGTCTGGCTGATGAATATGGATCCGGAACACGCAGCTGCAATACAGAGGAAGATGATCAAGAAACCGACTGATCCGCTTGCTTTGCAGTAACAGTGAATAGGTCTCTAATAAATTTATGGAGGCGTTAATTGATTCCAGAAGTTACCGGTAATAATTATTTTTATCCGGAACTGATTTCAGATGCTACTCTAAAACAAAAGGATGCTGCCGAAAAGGAAGGGACATCTTTGTTTGCTGCCCTCGTTCAGGAAAACCTGAATGAACAGAATGACGCAGGGGCTGAAAAAACCGGCAATAATGCGCCGCCTGATAAATCAGGCAACGGAAAAACAGAGCGCAGGACCGAACAGAAGACCGAACAGAAAAAGGAACCCGAAAAAGCCGGGAAACAGCCAGAAACAAATCTGTCTGAAAAAAAGACGGAAAAAAAGGACGGTGATGAAAAAACAGCCGGCCTTGCTGCTTCATTTCTAAATTCAGGAAAAGAAAAGAAAATAAAGAAGAACCCGGAGGGCCGGGACAATGGAAACATGGGAGATTCGGAAGCCGGAGGAAAGCTTTTGAAAAAAAGCGGCCAGAGCACACAGAAAGAAAACCTTGAACTCCTTAAAAATTTTACAGCGGAAAATCCGGATGTAAAAGCAGTCAGGACAGAAAGGAAAAGCCCTGCAAAGGAAAGTGCTGAACAGAAGATGCTTATTAATCTTTCAGGGAAAAATACTGGCCGGATCTCTGTGCCGCTGAAGACAGCGGAAACAGAGGCAAAGAACGGACCGGATAAATCCAGGGGCGTTTCAGAAGGCAAAACAAGGCACCTCGTGCTTGATCTGAGAAAAAACGCCAAAGGCTCCGAAAGGCACACGGACGGAAACAGCCAGAGAGGCAATTCATCATCGAATGACGGAAACATGAATGCAAAAGGCTCAAATTTCCAGTCTGCAGTGCAGTTAAAGGAAGCTGAAAATTTCGACAAATTGTCCACGGTGAAACAGAAGGAGGTTCTTCAGGCGCATCTTAAGCAGGAACTTAATTCCGAAATAGTCAAACAGACAAGGTTTATTATCAACTCTGAAACTTCAGGAGAAATCAGGCTTACATTGAAACCTGAGAACCTCGGAAGCGTAAGAATAAAAATAAATCTTGAAGATAATCATATAGCCGGGAAAATTCTTGTCGAAAATAATACTGTAAAGGAAGTTTTTGAACAGAACATGAAAAACCTGCAGCAGGCTTTCCGTGAAAACGGGTTTGAGTCTGCCAGAATGGATGTTTCTGTCGGAAACAATAACAGGGGCGGAGATCAAAAAAATTCGTCCGGGCGGAACAGTGCAGCCGAAGCCGGGGAAACCCGGATTTCAGCAGCAAACAGAAGAGTAACACTCGATCTGTTCCGCGGTGAAAATTTAATTGATTTGACGGCCTAGGGAGACAGTATGAGTGATTTAATTAATTCAGTAATGGATTCAAGCCAGATGGCGCTTGCCCAGATGCAGGTCAACGAAGCAAATGCCAGGCTTAATCTTGAAAGAAACAGTAATGGATTCAACGGAGCAATTGAGAACACTCTCGACAAGGATGATTTTCTCAAGATCCTTATCGAACAGCTTTCCAATCAGGACCCGACAAATCCGATGGAAGACAAGGAATTTATTGCCCAGATGGCGCAGTTTTCAACACTGGAGCAGATGACGAATATGTCGTCGAACTTTGACAAACTGGCAACAAACATTGACAGTATTTCCAGTCTGCTGGCTGTCGGACAGGCATTAAATGTTCTCGGCCGTGAAGTCGATGTGGTTTCCGGTGATTCGACAATAACCGGAAAAGTGGAAGAAATAATCGGAACTGAATTCCCGCAGGTCTTGGTAAACGGCAGATTCTATGATCTCGGATCTGTTATCAAGGTAAGGAAATAGGAGGTACTGCAGTATGATGCGATCATTATATTCAGGAGTCGCAGGACTTCAGAATCACCAGATCAGAATGGACGTAATAGGCAATAACATTGCCAATGTAAATACAATAGGTTTTAAAAAGGGAAGGGTAAATTTCCAGGACATCATTTCCCAGACCATGGCCGGAGCGGCGCGTCCGACCGAACAGGTCGGCGGTGTCAACCCGAGACAGGTCGGACTTGGTATGAATGTTGCGACAATTGACACTCTTTTTGTTCAGGGTGCTTTTCAGACAACAGGAGTCAATTCGGATATCGCTATTGAAGGAAACGGATTTTTCGTGCTTAAAAACGGCGACAATCTGATGTATACACGCGCAGGAGCTTTCGGCCTTGATGAAAACGGCACACTTGTCAATCCTGCAAACGGTATGAGGGTCCAGGGCTGGATGGCCCAGGAAGATGCCAACGGTCAGTATATTCTGCAGACTGCACGCGATGTTGAAGATCTTATAATTCCTGTCGGAAGCAAAGACCTTCCGAAGGGAACAACACTGGTTGAACTCAGATGTAACCTGGATAAAAGGGCCGATGTAATTACCCCTCAGATGAGTCAGGGTGAAATTGATAATAATACACATATTCTGGACAAAACCGTATATGACAGCATGGGTATTCAACATCAGCTTGTGATTAATTTTCAGAAGGTTGAAGGCCAGGAAAACCAGTGGCTGGCAACAGTAACTGTGGACCCGAACAGTGAAGATTA
>CAZKOK010000316.1:0-5025 GCA_964554355.1 uncultured Spirochaetia bacterium
GAAATTTCCACTGATTGTGCTTAAGGATTCTCTGGAAAAATTCCCTCTAAAAAGAAAACGTGACCGGATATTCTATGAATATGTTATGCTTGCGGGTATTAATGACAGCAGGGAAGATGCTTCCATGCTTGCACAATGGCTAAAAGGGCTGCAGGCAGCTGTAAATCTTATCCGCTATAATCCGGGTCCGGACACGGATTTCAGCGCATCCGGGATGGGAGAAATTGAAGAGTTTTTTAAAATTTTAAGGGCTTCCGGTATTGAATGCCGTTACCGTGAATCACGCGGGCAGTCCGCATATGCCGGCTGCGGCCAGCTTGGAATCAGTACGGCCGGGCAGAAGTAATTCTTCTGATTATAAAAATATTTCATCTTTTGTTTTTTTCCCGGAATACACTTATACTTTAATGTGAAAGAGCAGTGCAGATGAAATTTGAAGACCTGTCAAAGCTTGATAAGCAGCAATTAATTGATCTCATTTTAAAAAACTGTTCCGGGCAGTTTGACCTGAAAAAAATGGTGGATTCGACCTGCGCGGTTGTGGTTGTTACCGATATTGACGGTAATATAGAATATGTAAATCCGCGTTTCTGCCAGGAGACAGGGTATTCAAGAAAAGAAGTTTTGGGGCAGAACCCGCGGATTCTTAAGTCGGGCATACAGTCTGCTGATTTTTACAAAGAATTGTGGGGAACAATCAGTGCCGGCAAAGACTGGATAGGACAGTTTCATAATAAAAAGAAAAACGGTGATATCTTCTGGGAACTGGCGTCAATATCCCCGGTATTTTCAGATGAAGGGGAAATCACCCATTATATAAGCATTAAGGAAGATATTACCTATCTGATGGATTTCCAGGCGCAGCTTCAGAGTATGAATGAAACAAAAGAAAAAATAATCTCAATAATTGCACATGACTTGAATACTCCAATAATAAGTCTTCTTTCTTTTCTGAATATTCTGCAGGAAGATATTTTTACCCAGGCCCCGGAGGAGATTGATAAAATGCTCAATGAAGTAAAGGCCAGTGTTAATGCTACAGTTGATCTGGTTGAGCGGATCCTTGACTGGGCCAGAAATCAGGGTGGTAATATCAGTCTGATAAGGGAAGATGTTGATTTTCTTGAGCTGGTCATGAATACTTTCAATGCGCTGTCAATAGCTGCCGCGCAGAAGAATATCAAACTTGAATATGACAGTGAACAATTCTGCATTGTAAAATCTGATAAATTCATGATGGAAACAATTCTTCGTAATCTTGTAAATAATGCCGTAAAATTCTCCGGGTTTAACGGCGTTGTCAAGGTAAAAGTGGAAAAAGGAAAAAATGAATGGATATTCTCGGTTATCGATTTCGGGGTGGGGATAACCGCCGAAAAAGCGGAAGAAATCTTCAATGGTGACCGCAGAATTTCAACACGGGGTACAAATAATAAAAAGGGAGCAGGACTCGGCCTTCTGCTCTGCAGGGAATTTGTCAGCCGTCACAATGGAACGATAAGCGCCGCACCCGGTAAAGAGGGCGGCACTGTCGTAAAATATACTATTCCTTTCTGAATTCATTCAGAATAATTATATAGACAGCGGAATATTTAAAATTAAACGGGGAACAACAGAATCCCAGTCATTGTCCTGAAAGGCATAACTGATTTCAAAACCGATGCCGAACGGAGAGTTGGCAAATATTCCGGCATCAAGAAACATATTGAGGATCAGCCGTCCATATAAAGAATCAAGATATGTGTCCCCGATATATGCATTTCTGTAGCCGCCGGAAATTACCAGTGATTTTATATATATACCTTTGAACATGGACCGCTCGATTCTGAAGTCATATCCAAGCGAATTGTCGCTGTACAGATACCAGTCTCCTGCAAGATCGGTTCTTTGCGAGTACTCGAAATATACCGGATATCCGGCAGGACTGGAGAACCGCAAACCGTTTACAGCCGCTCCTGCCGGTGTAACCTGCATGTCGCTGTGAAGAGAAACAGCACCGGAAATCTCCGTCCTGAAGTTCAGAAATGGCATGAAAACAATTAAATCTCCTTTTCCGTAACCTTTAGGCAGGCCAAAGTCTGCAGTATCAAAAAATCCGCCGTACGCTGCTTTCATTAAAAATCCGCTTCTGCTGTCGTTTTTAAGATAAACTATTTTTGCGTCCTGATACTGAAGCAGAAGGGCAAGCGGCAGGATGATGCTGTCAGCGTTCCACGTATAGGGAGTCTCGCTTCGGGGTCCGCTGAAATGGGCTTCGACGCCACCTTCGATCTGCCATGTGAATATTCTGTATGGTATGTCAAATACAACACTGTCATATCCTGTAATCTGTCCGCCCAGAAACCTGTCATCCTGCGCTTCTCCCGGAGTCATGCTGTAATACATGCTGTCATAAAGTCTCAGGCCCAGAGTTACAGGCGGGATATCATTTATTATTGTCAGATCAAAACCGGCAAACGGATTGTCCCACATATAGGCCAGATTAAGCTGCCAGGTGATTCCTCCTGTCGGGTCCATTGACATGGCGGTTATCCCGGCACCCGGAAACATGCCGGCGATGCTGTCTGCATAAGGATCGAGGAGTACATTCGGCATCCAGAACTTGGGAAGGATTGAATTCGCAAGCCGGCTGTAGTTCTTTACTTCAAAGTCAGGTGAAGGACCGGCCGGGAAAACAGAAGCCAAAGGTTCGTAGTCAAAAGGTTCCCAGCTGAAGGCGACGCTTTCGGGCTTTAGATTTTCATTATCCGCAGGATACTGCATCAGTTTGTGACCGCCTGAAAAAAAGCCGGCATAATAGATATTTTCTCCTGCCTTAACCGGAAAATGAATGCCGCCGGAAAGAGGAACAGTCTGAATAGTCAGTTCATCAGGCCCGAGAACAGCTCCCTTGTACAATGTAAGGTCGTTGTCGTAAATAAAATAAATATTTTTACCGTCCGAAGAAATGTTTTTAAGCCAGTTAAGCGGAACGGATGTTTTTAAAACGGCAAGTTTACCCGTTTTCAGATTGATGCATGCAAGTTTATTGACGCCTTTCATCTGCAGGACGAAAACAATATCCGAATTCCCGATCATTACCGGATGGGAGGGCACTGCATCAATTGATCCTTTGAAAAGGACTGTTTCTTTTTCATCCTCAATAAGCACCAGGTCAAGTGTGTAACCGTTTATTCTGGAAGCGGCAACTGCATCACCGGTAAACGCGCCTTCCGCGTAGCCGGGGCCGATTGTGCGCAGCGTTTTTCTGCTTTCTATATCGATAATTTTTATTACTGCATCCGGAAATCCGTCTGAGTCCCTGTAAGTGCTGATCATCAGTTTTGTGCCGTCTTCGGATATATCAATGCTGTTAACTGAGCCGCAGGAAATTACTTTTTTGCATGTGCCCGCGATGCTGTCGTAGCGGTCTATTTCGCCCGGGATATTATAATAAACATAATCTCCGGAGGAAGCAACGGCGCTTATATAGGAGAAATCCCCGGTAACAGGTATTGTTTCGCTTACCACCGGGACTTTGATCTGCATCCACTGCCTGAACTCTTCCCAGACATCGTCCAGTTTTTTGTCATAAACCATGCGGAATGCACCCTTAAAAAAGAGAAAGTCATGAATGTCTTTGCCGTTTCCGAACTGATGCCACAGGGCGGCATATTTTTCCATTCCGTAGGTCTTTTGCAGATATCTGGAAAACCAGCCGCCGTAGATATAATATGAATCACCCGGATAGTCCCTGAGTCCGGCAGCCTCATGGAAGGACATGAACCTGTTTTCCAGGATATCCTGCTGGATAATACCGGCCGGACCCGGTTCACTTGCCCTGCCGAACCCGTCTTCACTTTCAATCATAACCGTTACACCTTCAAGAAAAACCGGTGAAACGGCAGCACCTGCCGGGCTGACTATATCGCCGAACAGATCCGAAAAGAATTTATAAAAAGGCGAACGGATATTAAGCGAGAGAGCGTGTGTAAGTTCATGCCGGAACAAATTTTCAAGGTTGTTTTTGAAAATGGCAAAACTTTCATTCGGAAGAACAGGGGCCTGGTAAAGAACAATCCTGTTTTCGGGATGCGGTGAAAAAAAGCCGTTAAGCATCTGTGAGTCGGGAGTAATGACTACAGGCATGAACAGATCGCCGGGCGAACCGAGTTTTTCAGCGATTTCGGCATACATGTCATCGGCAATTGCAGCCAGGTATTCAGCAGCCTCCTGTGATTCTTCCGGGAAAATAAACCTGAAGTGTGCCGTTTTTATTTCGTACAGGGGCCGGCTTTTATTGTACAGGTCGGCGCTTGCAGTGAAAATTACAGCTGCAGCAAGAAATATCAGGAAAAATGTCTTTTTTAATGCCATGATAATTACCTCGGACTTTTTTATTGGATATATATTACCCCAGTATATTGCAGTTTTTCAAATTAATCATTGTTAATACAGTCTCAATATGATGTTCGTTAAGAACAGCATGAGAGAATTTGCCTGCTTACACTTATCAAAAGAAGGAAAGTGCGGCAGGAAATGGGTACATTTCGGGTCAGAGGAATCAGTATCAGGGAAGAACTGACTTAAAACAGTATTTTTGCCTTATGTGAGTCTTGCTCTGATATTAATCTATCTGACACGAGCTGTACTCAGCTCCTTTCCGTTCACTTCAGCGAAAACTGTCACTAAATTTAAAATTGCTGTTGTTAGAGGCTCTTGCAAAACATTCGTTTTGCAAGAGGCCTTATATGAGGTCGAAATCTTAACTCTTTATAATATAAATAGTTAAGATTTCTAAAAGTCTGCAAATTTCAAAACTCAAGAGTTTTGAAATTTGCTCGTTAATGTTCCTTTTTATTTAGGAGAAAATACTGTTTGTGAGCACATGGAAATTACTCGTAACTGATGATAGCGCTTCCGCCAGAGAACTCGTGATTTCTCTCTTGTCTCCGCTGAAAGCAGAGATAATTGAGGCGGACAGCGCCGGAAAAGCGCTTGCAAAAATCCCCGGGAATAATTTCGATCTTATAATCGCCGATCTGG
>CAZKOK010000316.1:5035-5339 GCA_964554355.1 uncultured Spirochaetia bacterium
ATCAGTATATTAAACTTGTAAGACCTCACTTATTCTTCCATGGATATTTTCCATGCAGCAGGAATGCCCGGATCGAGGCCCTGCATGGAGGTATATTATGGAACTGAAAAAAAGAAAATTATTCAGGATAATTGTTCCGCGCTTTCCGAATTTCAATATATATACGATGACTGCCAGAACGACCACCAGCGTCGGTCCCTTATTTGTTGCTACCAGCGCGGCAAAACTGGACTGCTGGGATGCCGAGGTCATAGACGAAAACAATCTCCACGGCAGATTTTATCCCCGGTTAAAAAATGGCGGG
>CAZKOK010000317.1:0-5335 GCA_964554355.1 uncultured Spirochaetia bacterium
GGCGTAAACAGACTGAAAGCGGAATCCGCAAAATCCCCGGCCGCGGCAAGCTCCGATTCGATACCGTTCCAGGTCATCGGCTTGGCGAAGGTCCTGAAAAAGAAAAGATCGGCAATTGTCAGAAACAGCGTGAAATAGCAGAAAACGACAATCAGGGTTTTGACTGCAATTTTAACAGGCCTTTTAAGGGGAAGCCACAAAAGAAGGCGGAATATCAGGAACAGGACAAAACAGAAAACAATATCCTGAAGAAAAGCAAAGACGATAAACAGAAACTCCCTTAAGTTGGTAATTGCATAGAAATGCTCCGTAAACCCCGCATAGATCCTGGCGATCCTGAGCATACAAAGCGGAATATACAGGCAGGCCAGCAGCGTGAAAAGAAAAGCGGTCGGATTGTCCTTTTTTAAAGATGTGGTTTTTTCCATACTGGCATAATATAAGCATATTTTTAAAATATTGTTAAGGATTGAATCACATAATCGGGTCTGTCCCCGTTTCCAAAGGTATTTATTAATTCATATTGAAAAATCGATTTCGGGGTCTGTCCCCATTTACAAAATCCGGCAGATAACCCTGGGTTTTAATAATGGAGTTCATCAATATTCGTCAGTTCATTTCCTACGGCAAAGACACGGATAACGCTGCTTGAAGCAAACCTGTATCCTTTTATCGGGTATTCAAATTCCTGCTTCCCATATATAAGCATTTTTTCAGCAATTATGCCGCCGCCTTTTACAGTGAAAAGTTTATATGGATTTTTCTGCACCCCTCGATTTCCGAAATCATCATACTGGTCAAAACAGCCGCCCAAATATATACAGTCATCGGGTGTTACGCCGTCAATATAAATCAGCAGCTCTTTACGAGTATTTACCGGTTCAAGTTCTTCTATTAGATATATTACAGGGGCCTGCGGGGTGATTCCGGTTACAGCAACAGGCTTATTAAAGTAATCATGCTCAACAAGAATTTAAATTTCCTCTCCGTGATAAAGTGTTATCGGTTCCGGCGATGAAAACTGTACAGTATCTTCGTTTTTATATTTTTCGTCCAGAACAAGGATGTTTCCGTTTACCAAAACCAATGCGGAGTTGAGAAGCTCAAGACGTTCATCTCCTTCTGCAATTATAAATGAAATTTGCGCGATGTATTCATTTTCTTCCAGATTAAGATGGAGATTGCTTTAAATCCTTCCATACAGCCTGATATCTTCATAATTATCTTCTTCAGCAGGTTCCTGCACGGTTTCTTTATTTGTATCCGCTTATGAATTTACAGTTCTGTCTTCTGACAGGACATTGGTTTCCGTTTCCACAGAAGTCTGATTCGTCTGATTTTCAGCAGATGGAATATTACCTGAAGCGGATTTAACCGATTTACCCGATACCGCATACCCGGACAGTAAAACCGAAAAAAGTATTGCACAGATAAACGTAATTTTCACAGACATAATCAACCTCATAATCACAGGAATTTATATTTAAATGCAAGAAAAGCCGTAAACGTTGTCAAATTGGTAATGTTCCAAAGATTGCGGATAATTATGTGCAAACAGGAAATAAAAATCAACTGCACCTTTTAATTCCAGCTAATTCCATTTATTACAGTAATTTAAAGAATGTTTTTCCGCAATCTTTGGAACACTACCAATTCTATAAAAAATGAAATGCATAATCACCGATCTTCCTGAATCCTGCATCTTCATACAAACGGCAGGCCGCTGTGTTATCCGAATCGGCCTTAAGCGCCGGGATTTTGTTCATGGATTCAGCTTCAGATATCATTTTTCGCATCAGCGATTTTCCCAGACCCTGTCCCCGAAAGGATTCCCTGATAAATACAGTTGTAATTTCAATATAGTTTTTTGAATATCCGAAAAACCTGGCCATGCCAGCAACTTTGTCATTAATCTTCAGGAAAAAAGCACCATTTTCAATGACTGTTTTTATTTTTTCACTGCCTGTTATCTTTTTTATCTCATCCTTTGTTTCCGCCCGGAAAAAACTGATCAGCATTTCATTCAATTCCGGTATGTCTTCATCACAATTCCTGATTTTTACCAGTCCGGCAGCCGGATCAAAACAACCCGGCCGGTATTTTTCCCGGGAGAAAATATAAAAACAATGTTTCTGAATATCCTTTGATCTGTTTACCAGTTTCTGAATCTGCTTTATTTCATCAAATTTTCCGGCAAGAAGAATATCTGCCTTATCAGAATTTGCCAGTACATTGGCAATATCCTTTAAGTTACTTTTATTCTTTACATAAAAAGCAGTGAAATTTGAATTGCCGTCAAACTTCATATGCAGGATGCTTCTTAATTCATCATTTTCCATATTTATGAACAGATCGCCCAACTGCCCGGGGAAATTTTCCAGCGGATGAATCAAAGAGATATTATAAACTTCATCCTTATACAAAGCTCTTACTATCTGCTGCCTTGTCTGTCCATTTATTTTTGTCAGCTGTTTCATCCTGAGAATTGTAACATCAGTCAGGATATTTGTAACTGGCAGAATCGGGGACAGACCCCTTTAAGTCACATCAGATAATACTTCCCCCAGATCCTCTCAATAATCTCCTGTTCATCCGCATTTATCCCGAATTTCCTGAAGTAT
The DNA here is from genome assembly GCA_964554355.1 of uncultured Spirochaetia bacterium. GTDB lineage: Bacteria > Spirochaetota > Spirochaetia > CAZKOK01 > CAZKOK01 > CAZKOK01. The sequence continues at coordinate 2,622 of CAZKOK010000317.1, forward strand.
TCGCATACGGCTGCCACATCATGGCAGAAATAGCTGAATGAATGCCTGTTCGTATTGGCCCGGACAGATTGAGGGAAATCAATCAGCACGGGGCTGTCCCCATTCATGAGTATATTGAACGGTGACAAATCGGAATGCACTATTCCCAGCGAAAGCATCCGCTCTATAAGATCTGTTATTTCATAAAACAGGCTTTCCGCCTTGTCCCTGTCCGGTTTTGAATCCTTCAGCATCGGAGCGGGTCTGTCCCCGTTTCCGACAAATTCCATGCAGACCGCGTTTTCCGTTCTGTCATAAGGCTGCGGAACCGGCAGCCCCGCATCAAAAAGCTTTTTAAGCGCGCTGAATTCGGTATCAACCCACAATTTGTCCTTTGTCTGCTTTAAATGAAGCAGGTCCCTTCTTTTCCAGACCTTTCCGTCAAGGTAGCCCTGGTCATTTCTGAAATTCCTGAACTGCATGTCCCTGAAAATCTTTACCGCGCAGTACTGCACATCAAGAGACCGGTCTGTGCGGCAGAGAATTACCGACCCCTCCTTGCCAGTTTTGATTATTCTTGTAATTTCCGTTATCAGCCCCATATCCGCAAAATGTGAGCAGACATCCTGATAACGCTGGTTATCTGTATACATACGGCACATCTTCCTTTAAAAAAATAATGAGATAATTGATCTTTACTCTGATTTAAAAGGTGATATTACCTGTAAAGAATTTCCGGAGGTAATATCCTTTGCTTCGAAGATTTCATTGCTGGTCCCTCCTGAAAAAAACGGATGTCTGCCCGCATAACGGCGGAATATGATGTGTACATGATATTGCAGGAAAAGTGTTTTGTCCAGCACGGATTAATCGGGTCTGTCCCCATTTCCCGCCGAGACACAGGATTACTGGAAATGACAGTAATTCATGTTATACTGAAAAAAGGAGCATGAATAAATGAAAACAAACTACTTCTGGCAGGGTGAGCTGGTACGGCTGCGGCATTTCAGGGAAGAGGATGCCGAACGGAAGGTTGAGGAGCTTTATGACAGCGAGGCCCGGAGTTACCTGCAGGACGGAATTACCGATTTTCCGGCGCCGACCGTGGAACAGTACAAAAAGTATTTCAAAACCGACGAAATAACACGCAGCGATGATAACCTGCACAAGCCGTTCATGTTCGCGATTGAGAATTTCGACGGCGAGTTCGTCGGCTGGATAAACGTCTGGCAGCGCAACCCCAGAAGCGGTGTTTTTGAATACGGCATCGGCATTTTCAGGGAATTCCGCAAAAAAGGCTATGCAGCCGACGCAATCAAAATAATCCTGCGTTACGGATTTTATGAGCTGCGCATGCAGAAATGCAATTCCGCCTGCCGCGACGATAACGAAGCCTCGATAAAACTTCATAAAAGCCTGGGCTTTAAAGAGGAAGGCCGGATCCGCCGGGAGATCTTTACCAACAACCGCTATTATGATCTTTTGCGCTTCGGTCTTTTGAAAGAGGAATTCAAAGGGTAATTTTCTTTAGTCCGAAAAAACGGAGACAGGCTTTAATAATATCTGCTCCCCAAAGCGTCCGCCTGGTTTTCGGGATATCCGTCGTAATAATGCTGCCATATTTTTTTATGCTTTTTAAAATAGAACAAACTGTAAATGACCCTCGCAATCGACGGTAAACCGATTAAAGCAAGGTATAAGGGCCCGAAAATCATGGACTGGATGGTATGCCCGAATTCATGCTGCTTGTTATTAACATTTATCTTTACATACGGATTTTCGGCTTCGGAATAAAACACGAAAGAACCCAGGCTGACGCCGAAGGCCGGAGTGTTGAAAAACAGCCTGTCATGCAGGGCTTCCGTTTTACGGATTTTTTTCCGCACAAACAGCCAGACCGCAAAGCCCAGAATATTCTGTGGGAGTTCCCATATTACACGCAGGATAACAAGTGTTATCATGGGATTAAGATAGGTGGTTTTTTGTGATTCGGCAATTATTTTTTTTACAGTGCCAGCTGGATCGTATGTGGGTCTGTCCCCATTTATTTACTGATTATTTCAGGTGTAATCCTTTTTCCAGTCGGAAAGGCTTTCGTAGCTTTCAATAACAGTTATCGGTCCGAACACATCAACGCCTGCCTGGACAAGTTTGTTATCAATGAAATGCAGCCTGAGTGCATGTGCGGTAAACCCGCCGAACCCGTAGTATTGATATATATCCTGTTCATAAAAACCCATGACAGTATCATACGGGATATCCATTGGGTCAAGAAACTCTTCTTTCAGTATTTCGCCCGGTGTGGGCGTTTTGATTTCCTTGTTCGTCTTAAAATCCTCTGGCTGTCACAGGCAACCGCTTAATGGTAATCCGCCAGTTCAACTTCCTGAGCATTACCATTAATAAACTTAAAACAAATCCTCCATTGATCATTTATACGTATACTATGGAAACCTTTTCTGTTGCCTTTAAGCAGCTCCAGACGGTTCCCGGAAGGAACTTTTAAATCATCCAGAATTTCAGCTGAATTAAATATCATTAACTTTTTTTAGCAGCCCTATGAAGTTCAGGTGATATCCCCTTCATGGTTTTCTAATGAAATCCATATCAACTGAAATAATAATTGCAGAGTTTAAATGATTCAGATTCTTGTATCCTTCTGCTTTACTCTTCTCATCCCAAAGAATAACTAATAGATCCGTATCAGATAATTTCACTAGATACGGACCCATTTT
>CAZKOK010000318.1:0-5305 GCA_964554355.1 uncultured Spirochaetia bacterium
TTCGACAGAATATTTTGGCCCCCTCAATGGATCGAAAACAGCCGGATATCTTTTAATGAATAACTGACATTTCCATCGGTTTTAAGTCCTTTTTCACGCAGATCGTATGAGAAATTCCTTATCGACAGCTTTTCACTTATGTTTTCAAGGCTGAAGGTGGTTCCGCGGTCGTTAATAACAATTGCCTGTTTTTCAAGGAGTTTTGCAGCCAGCGGGATATCCCTTGTAACAGCAATTTCAAACGGTTTTATTTTTTTTAGAATATAGGAATCAGCATCACTGTTCGTGGTAATTATCATTCTTGCGCATGGGCTCTGCCGGAATGGTATTTTTCTGTTGGCAACAAAATAAAGTACTGATCCTGTCCTCTCTGCGCCTTTGACGATAATATCACGTATTTTCTGAGGACATGAATCTGCATCAACCCAGATTCTTTTTTCAGAATTCATAAGCACACTTTTTACAGCGGAATGTCGGCAGCATATAAAACACCTTTTCCTGTAATACTTATTATTTCATCTGAAGGAGTAATATAGACAGATTCACCCGGCATTAGCTCAAGCATATTGTTTCCCTGTATTATTTTTACTTTGCCCTGCTGGCAGATAATGATCTGCGGGCTTTCGGAATCATTTATATCAATATTATTATCAATACAAATCCTGGAAAGACGGAATTCATCTGCCGGAGTCTTGAAACTGAATAAAACATCACTGTCGCATTCAGCTGTCATTATTTCTGGAATGCATTCATTATACCTGAGAATATTTTCAAGTTCCTTAAGATCTACATTTTTCACGGTTAAGCCGCCGCGAAGGACATTATCGGAATTTGCCATCAGTTCAATTCCAATCCCGTAAAGATATGCATGCAGTTCGCCCGCATCAAGATACATTGCCTCTCCAGGTTCAAGTTTTACCAGATTCAGATAAAGAGGACTGATGGCTGCGATGTCATCCGGGTAATATTCAAGAAGTATTGAAATCCATTCCTTTTCAGGACTGTTTTTCGCAGATGACCATTTCCCGGCATCAGCAAGAATGCTTTTCTTTTCTTCTTTTTCAAACGTCATCAGGCTTTTGAAAAACTCACGGTATCCGTTTTCTTTTTCAAGTTTCCGGCAGACACTTTCAAGAAGTTTATTGTTTATCAATTCAAGATATTTGTTGATTTCTTCGGACCTTCTGAATCCCCTTAAGGCATGAAATTCCGATACAGCGAATATAATTTCAGGTTTATGATTGTCATCCCGGAAATTTCTTTTCGGATCATCAATTGGAATTCCGGCTTTGTTTTCCCTGTTATAGCCGGATAGGGCCTGCATTTTATCGGGATGGGCCTGTATGGACAGCGGTTCTCCGGCAGACAGGACTTTAAACAGAAACGGAAGCTTTCCTTTGAATTTTTTCGAGACCCTTCTGCCCAGAAAATGCTCCGGATTTTCCTCAATGGCTTTTACAAGCGCAGTCTCTTTCCCGGAAATAATTACGGCAGATGAGGCGCCCGGATGAGCGCCCATCCACATCTCGGCCATCGGCTCTTTTCCCTTAATACTGATTCCGAAATATCTGCCCATAAGATCAGCAGATCCCCATTTGTAATTCCGGATTTTATTTATAAGCCTGTAAATTGCCAATTTCAGACATCCTTGATTTTACGATACCTTTTTCCGCCATTTTTACGCGTTCTGCCTAAACGAATTATTGTATGCGCTTATTATAGCATATAAGCTTGCCGCGATGCTGTCAGTATGTCTTCCGACACCCCAGAAAAGCTTTTCTCCAATTTTTATCTGAATATATGCCGCTGCTTCTGTGCCGGAGCCTGTTCCGATTGCCTGTTCATGAAAATCTTCAATGGTGAAGCTGTTCCAGCCTTCGGTTTTCATACCGTGGACGAATGCATCGATTGGACCATTTCCGGTACCTTCAAGTCTAATTTTTTTCCCGTTGAATTCCATTTCGGCAATACATTTTACTTCCTTGTTCTCTCCGGATACTATACTGTATGTTTTAAGCTTGAGCGGATCCTGAATATTCTGGAAATTCAATATAAATACTTCCAGTATTTCTTCAGGTGACAGTTCCTTTATAAGTTTATCGGAGACTTTGTTTACTTCCCTTCCCAGAAGCGGATGCATTGCTTTTGGAATTTCAAGTCCGTATTGTCTGTTCAGGATATAGGCAACACCGCCTTTACCGCTCTGACTGTTTATTCTTATTATCGCTTCATATGATCTGCCGATGTCTTCAGGATCTATCGGGATATAAGGAACTTCCCATGGCGAATCATCTTTATTGACGATTTTGTCCATCCCCTTTTTTATTGCATCCTGATGAGATCCGGAAAAAGCTGTAAAAACAAGGTCGCCTGCATAAGGATGTCTCTCATGTACAGTCATCCCTGTACATTCTTCATATATTTCCCTTATTTTAGGGATATCATACAAATCAAGTGAAGGATCAATACCATGACTGAACATATTAAGAGCCATATTTATGATATCGAGGTTTCCTGTTCTTTCGCCGTTGCCGAAAAGCGTTCCCTCAATTCGTTCGGCACCTGCAAGCAGTGCAAGTTCGCTGGCTGCAACTCCTGTGCCCCTGTCGTTATGAGTATGGATACTTATTGTAACCTGGTCTCTCCTGCCTATGTTTTCCGAAAACCATTCGACTCTGTCAGCAAAGACATTGGGAGTTGACATTTCAACGGTTGCGGGCAGATTAATTATTACATTTCCGTTTTTTTCCGGCTGCCAGGTTTCAATAACAGCATTGCAGACTTCAAGCGCATAATCCAGTTCTGTCCCTGTAAAGCTTTCAGGTGAATATTCAAGAATAATTTCTGTTCCTTTAACCATATCAAGACGGTCCCGGACCATAACTGTTCCCTCTACTGCAAGATCAAGAATTTCCTTTTTTGACTTTCCGAATGTAATTTTCCGCTGAAGCGTCGAAGTGGAATTATACAAATGCACAATTGCCTGTTTTGAACCAACAAGACTTTCAAATGTTTTGGCGATAAGATTTTCTCTTGCCTGCGTAAGCACCTGAATTTTAATACCGTCAGGAATAAGATTTTCCCCGATAAGTTTTCTTGCAAAATCATATTCTATCTGTGAAGCTGATGGAAATCCCAGTTCTATTTCCTTAAAACCGATTTTTAGAAGGAGATTGAAATATTTCAGTTTCTGATCAATATTCATCGGGACGGGAAGTGCCTGATTGCCGTCCCGAAGATCCACTGAACACCATACAGGCGGTTTTGTTATCTGCCGGTCAGGCCATTTTCTTTCTTTCATTTTTACGGTTTCATACAATTGGTATTTTTTCATTCCAAACTCCTTCATAGAAAAAATCAAAAAAAAGCCGCTGTTACCTTCCAAATTGAAAGCAACAGCGGCTTTTTATCAGTCTGATACTGATTATCGCATACGCGAACTGCTGCCCTCTTCAAGTAATAGTAGGTTTAGTAAAAGAGTATTGAGGACAACTGTAACTGTATTCATATTCCTGTTTATCATCGATTAAAATATGTATCTTTATCATAATTTTGTCAAGCAAAGTACGAAAAACAGAGGATTATTTTTTTTTGCTTAATTATCAACATACATCTTTTCTTATATATTGAATGAAAGTATCTTATTCATATGAATATGGATTTGTCCGATTTATTAGGCAGCTGGAAATACAATCCCGACGAAAACGTACGAATAATTACTGCCAAAGACGGAACCAGAAAACTTCAGATAAGAATACCTCTCGGTATCGAGCAGTATGAGTTAACCGGGCGCCCTGACGGAGTAAAACCACATGATTTCAGCTCATATCTTGATTACATAAAGAACCGCATATCTGAAAATCCGGCAATGATGATTTCAGATCTTGATTTTGCCGAACTGCAGGATGAAGGCATCATGATTTATAACAGATATATATCGCTTTTTCAGATTGGAGAATTTGAGTTAACAGAACGTGATACAAGCCATAATCTGGAATTATGTGATATTGTCGAGAAATACGGCCCGGAAGTTGAAAGCCGCGATCTTCTGCTTCAGTACAGGCCGTATATTCTGCATATTAATGCACTGGCAAGATATATGACAGCACTTTCGGATGAAGATCCTGTCAGGGCTGAAAAGATACTTGATGAAACCATAAACATTATAGAAAACATGAAAACTGTAGATACGCCTGTATATAAGCTTGAAGTACGGCGTTCCCTTTTAAACCTTAAAAAAGCAAAGGAAAAAATCCTACAGGAAGATACATCAGATTTGTCACAATTTGAATTTAAACTCAAACAGGCAGTTGAAAATGAGCAGTATGAAGAAGCCGCAAAAATCCGTGATAAAATACGTGAACTCAGAAACCAGGATCCTGACTGAATTATTTGTCAAGTTCCTTTATGAACCATTCAGATAATTCCCAGATTGATTTTCCAAGCTGATTTTCCGGTACCGGCATATATTTTATGTCTTTGAGATATGAAAGAGCTGCTCTTTTTGTCCTTTCTTCATTCATACGCATATGATCAATCACAAGGTGAACACCATGCAGAAAGGTTGATTTCAGTTTCTTGTTCATTCTCTCTATTCTCTGGCTCTGGAAACTGTGAATACTTATACTGTTAAACATATTGAACGGTTCAATAAAAGAAGGGTCATATCTGCTTGCAAGATATATCAGTTTTCTGACTATTTTTTCATTTCTTTCTTTTAAATCAGGTCGTATCTTAACTCTTGGACTGTAAAGGCCAAAAACTATATATTCTTTCAGTGTTGAATAAAAATCCTTTTTCAGATCACTGAATGTATATTTCAGGGTACGGCTTCGGATGCTTATAAGATGGTTCGTTAAATCCTCAAATGAATCAAGCATTTCCTCATAGTCTTTCTGAAGACTTACAAAATCATAATTGGCGTTGCTGTTCAAATCAGGATGTGCTTCCAGGCACATTTTCCTGTATGCTCTTTTCAGCGCCTCACGTGAAAGCTCCCCGCCCTTTATAAATTCTGCAAGGAGCAGGTTTTTCTGAAAATCAAGATTTACGGTCTTTTTAAAACTCTGCTTCACGGTATTAATATATATCGAAATTGTCTGTGTTGACATTATCTTTTTTTATTTAATATTATTTAATATGATTTTTAAAATAACATTAAGTTCCAGCCCGAAAACTTTTATGCCGTTCGTTTATTTTTTCCTGCTGCTTGCCGGAGGATTTTTATCGCTGTTTTTTCTTAATTTGTATGTCGGTCTTATTTTTATAGCAGTATCCGCTTTTTTCGGTTATGGAATATATAAAC
>CAZKOK010000319.1:0-5285 GCA_964554355.1 uncultured Spirochaetia bacterium
GTTTAAAGATTTTTTTTTAAAGTAATAATTCTCTGCAAACCACCGTGAAGAATCTCAGTGGTTTAGTGTCGTTTAGGGGGTGGGGATGCTTGTAAAAGGCAGTTCCATAGACAGAAAATACATTGGTCAGGAATTTCATGAAGTAATGGAGCTTCCAAATCTTGTTGATATTCAGCTTCTTTCATATGAACGGTTTCTGCAGAGGGAAACTCTTCAGAAAACAAAAATGCTGAAAAGGCAGGGTCTGGAAGATGTATTTCAGACTGTTTTTCCGATTGAGAGTCCCAACGGGGACATGCTTCTTGAGTATACCCAGTATACTCTTGATGAGGAAAACATCAAATTTGATGAACAGGAATGCAAAAAGAAAGGTGTCACTTATGCCGTGCCTATCAAGGCAAGGATAAATCTGATATTTCAGGATACCGGCGAAATCAGGCAGAAGGATATTTATATCGGTGATATTCCTCTTATGACAGAAAGGGGAACTTTCATTATTAATGGTGCCGAGAGGGTCGTCGTAAGCCAGATCCACCGTTCACCGGGCGTTATCTTTGCCCATGACAAGGGGATTTACTCGTCAAGAATAATCCCTTACCGCGGTTCCTGGCTTGAATTCGAAATAGACCAGAAAAAGGAACTCGTCTACACCAAAATTGACCGCAAAAAGAGGATTCTCGGAACAATGTTCCTGAGGGCCCTTGGATTCGACACAAGAGAAAAGCTTATTGATCTTTTTTACAAAACGAAAAAAGCAAAAATAAAGGACGCCAAGGAAGACAAGGAAATTCTTGTAGGCAAGGTTCTTGCCCGCGCGGTTTATGTCGAAGCTGACGGCGAAAAGAAAAAGCTTTATAAGGCCGGAGACAAGATACATCCGCATGATGTGGATGAACTTGTGCATCAGGGCGTAAAACAGGTTGAAATAATTGATGGAGGCCACGAAGAATCTCTGCATTCTGATATAATTCTCAACTGTTTTGAAAGAGAAGAGGCAAAATTCACAAGGGACGACGCCGATGTCGATGAACCGACCAAGGAAGATGCTCTTATTAATGTATATTCGGTGCTTATGCCCGGTGAACCGATCACCATCGAAAGTGCCGAAAAAGACCTTTCAACAATGTTTTTCTCGGCAAGAAGATATGATCTGGGAAGGGTCGGCCGCTATAAACTCAATAAAAAGTTTGATTATGAAAATCCGGTGGAAAACCATCTGTTAATCAAGGAAGACATTGTTAATACAATGCGTTATCTGATCAAGGTTTATATCGGCGAATCAAATGTCGATGATATCGATCATCTTGGAAACAGGCGCGTGCGTTCGGCCGGGGAGCTTCTTGCAAACCAGCTCAAGACGGCTTTTTCCAGAATGGAAAGGATAGCCAAGGAGAGAATGTCGCTTAAGGAGACCGATACCGTAAAACCGCAGGACCTTATTTCAATCAAGCCGATCGTTGCAGCCATCAAGGAGTTTTTCGGTTCGAGCCAGCTGTCCCAGTTTATGGACCAGGTCAACCCGCTTTCGGAACTTACCCATAAAAGAAGGCTCAATGCCCTGGGTCCTGGCGGACTTTCGCGCGACAGGGCAAGTTTTGAGGTCCGGGACGTTCATTACACTCACTATGGAAGAATGTGCCCGATTGAAACTCCTGAAGGTCCGAATATCGGTCTTATCGTTTCTCTGGCAAATTATACAAAGGTTAATGAATACGGTTTTCTGGAAACTCCCTACAGGAAAGTAGTGGACGGAACGGCTACCGAAGAAATTGAATACCTTTCAGCAATAGATGAAGAAAAATACTATATCGCTCAGGCCAATGCCGCAATAAATGAAAAAGGGAAATTCAAGGAAAAACTTGTTTCAGTCAGGAAATCCGGTGACTATATCACAAGAGATCCGAAAATGGTCCAGTATATGGACGTTTCGCCCAAGCAGGTAATTTCAGTAGCGACTTCGCTTATTCCTTTCCTTGAACACGATGATGCCAACAGGGCCCTGATGGGTTCAAACATGCAGCGTCAGGCTGTTCCTCTCGTCTTTACCGAACCTCCGAGGGTCGGTACCGGTATGGAGGCGAAAACGGCTTATGATTCAGGTGTTGTTATCAAGGCGCTTCATCCGGGAAAAGTTGTCTACGCTTCTTCCCAGCTTATCGAAATCGACACAGGCAAGGGTGAAACTGACAGCTACATGGTTCAGAAATATCAGAGGACGAACCAGGATACATGTTTCAATCAGAGGCCTCTGGTTAAGGAAGGCGACAAGGTCAGGGCCGGGCAGGTCATTGCCGACGGTCCCGCAACCGCAAACGGAGAGCTTGCACTCGGGCGCAACGTTCTGGTAGGTTTTGTTCCCTGGAACGGCTATAATTATGAGGATGCTATTCTGATATCCGAAAAAGTAGTCAAGGAAGATATATTTACATCGATCCACATAAAGGAATTCTCTATTGAAATAAGGGAAACCAAACTGGGCCCCGAAAAACTGACAAGGGATATTCCGAATACAAATGAAAAGGCTCTTGAGCAGCTTGACGAAGAAGGAATTGTCCGCGAAGGGGCAAAGGTAAAATCCGGTTATATCCTTGTCGGCAAGGTAACTCCAAAGTCCGAAACCGAAACAACTCCGGAGTTCAAGCTTCTTAATTCAATTTTCGGCGAAAAGGCAAAAGAAGTACGCGATACTTCGCTGCGGGTTCCTCATGGTACAGAGGGTACGGTAATCGACATTCAGCGCCTGAAAAGGTCTGAAGGCGACGACCTTAGTCCGGGTGTTGACGAAGTAGTCAAAGTCCTGATAGCCACCAAAAGAAAACTCAGGGAAGGCGACAAAATGGCCGGAAGGCACGGAAACAAGGGTGTTATCGCCAGGGTTCTCCCCGAAGAAGATATGCCTTTCATGGAAGACGGAACTCCGCTTGATGTCTGCCTTAATCCGCTTGGCGTACCGTCCCGTATGAATCTCGGGCAGATTCTGGAAACGGAACTGGGCTGGGCCGCTGATGTTCTGAATGAGTGGTATTCGACACCTGTATTCCAGTCTGCCAGCAATAAAATGATCGAAAAGAAAATGAAGGAAGCAGGCCTTCCTGTTAATTCCAAGACAAGGCTTTATGACGGAAGGACAGGTATTCCTTTTGAAAACGATGTCATGGTCGGCATTATGTATATGCTTAAGCTGCACCACCTTGTGGATGACAAGATGCATGCAAGGTCTACGGGGCCTTATTCTCTTGTTACGCAGCAGCCTCTTGGAGGCAAGGCGCAGTTCGGCGGTCAGAGGCTTGGGGAAATGGAAGTATGGGCACTTGAAGCCTACGGTGCGGCAAACACGCTGCAGGAACTTCTTACCATCAAGTCCGATGATATGACGGGACGGGCGAAAATATACGAAAGTATTGTCAAGGGCGAACCTGCCTCATGCGCAGGCATACCGGAAGCGTTCAATGTACTTGTTCAGGAAGTCCGCGGTCTTGCTCTTGATATGGTGATTTATGATTCAAAGGGCAAGCGTGTGCCGCTTACCGAAAGAGATGATGAACTGATCAGCCGTCAGGGCAGTCAGTTCTAGTGACTGGATAGGGCTGTATCCGGATTAAGGGAGCTCAGGCTTCATTTATGCCGGAACGGCATTGATATAGTCGAATTTATTGGAGTAATAAATGAGAGATATTCAGGATTTTGATAGTATCATGATCAAACTGGCCTCGCCTGAACAGATAAGGGCCTGGTCTTACGGCGAAGTCAAAAAGCCGGAAACCATAAACTACAGAACACTCAGGCCGGAAAAAGACGGGCTTTTCTGCGAACGGATTTTCGGAACAACAAAGGAATGGGAGTGTTACTGCGGAAAATTCAAGTCTATCCGCTATAAAGGCGTAATCTGCGACCGCTGCGGCGTCGAAGTTACTCATTTCAAGGTAAGACGTGAAAGAATGGGGCATATTGAGCTTGCGTCCCCGGTTTCCCATATCTGGTACTATCGGTCTGTTCCCTCAAGGATGGGTCTTCTTCTTGATATGTCGATCGCCGCACTCAGATCTGTGCTTTATTATGAAAAGTACGTGGTTATTGATGCGGGCGACACTGATCTTAAAAGAATGGAACTCCTGACGGAAGAAGAATATCATGAAGCCCAGGAAAGATACGGCATGGGTTTTACGGCCGGAATCGGGGCCGAGGCTATCAGAACCCTGCTTGAAAATATGGACCTTGACGCTCTTTCTGTCCGTCTGCGGGCAAGAATGATCGAAAAAGGCGAAAAAGCCGATAAACGTCTGCTTAAAAGGATTGAAATAGTTGAGCAGTTCAGGGATTCTGAAAATAATCCCGAATGGATGATTCTTGATGTTATTCCGGTAATTCCGCCGGAACTTCGTCCGATGGTCCAGCTTGACGGCGGAAGATTTGCGACTTCCGACCTTAACGACCTTTACAGAAGGGTAATTAACAGAAACAACCGTCTTAAAAGACTTATGATGCTTAATGCGCCTGATATCATTATCAGAAACGAAAAAAGAATGCTCCAGGAAGCAGTTGACGCTCTTTTTGACAATTCCAAGAAGAAACGTGTTGTAAAGGGCGCCTCAAACAGACCGCTTAAGTCTCTTTCTGATATGCTTAAGGGCAAGCAGGGGCGTTTCCGCCAGAACCTTCTCGGAAAACGTGTTGACTATTCAGGCCGTTCCGTAATTGTTGTCGGACCTGAACTCAGGATGCACCAGTGCGGGCTGCCGACCAAGATGGCTCTTGAGCTTTACAAGCCTTTTATCATGAAGAAACTGGTCGAAAAGGATGTCGTTTATAACATTAAGAAAGCAAAAACCCTGGTAGAACAGGAAACACCCGAAGTCTGGGCAGTTCTTGACGAAGTAGTAAAAGAACATCCCGTACTTCTGAACAGGGCGCCTACTCTTCACAGACTCGGTATTCAGGCCTTCGAACCTGTACTTGTGCAGGGGAAAGCCATTAAACTTCATCCTCTGGTTTGTCATGCATATAATGCCGACTTTGACGGCGACCAGATGGCTGTTCATGTTCCGCTTACGCAGGCGGCACAGATCGAATGCTGGACACTTATGCTTTCATCAAACAACCTGCTTAACCCGGCAAACGGAAGTCCGATTGTATTCCCGTCACAGGACATGGTCCTGGGAATCAATTATCTGACCAGAAACAGGGACGGGGCAAGGGGCGAAGGCAAATATTTCGGTTCGCCCGAAGACATAATTCTTGCTCTGGAAGCCGGTTCGGTTGATTATCAGGCTGTCTGTAAAATTAAA
>CAZKOK010000320.1:0-5276 GCA_964554355.1 uncultured Spirochaetia bacterium
GTTTTTCTTTTCCGGCTTTTTTTACAAGTTCACCGATAGAAACACATATTTTTTTGATTTCTTCTCTGGCCACATCTATTGCAGCAAGCATTGTTTCTTCTGAAACCTCACTTGCAGCTCCTTCGACCATTGTGATTCCCTCTTTGGTCCCTGCAACAGTAATATCAAGTGTGCTTCCCTTTATCTGCTCGAAAGTCGGATTTACGACAAATTCACCGTTAACCTGGCAGATCCTTACAGACCCTGTCGGACCGTTAAACGGAATATCAGAAATCGCAACAGCTGCCGAAGAAGCAATCATCGCTATTATATCTGGAGGATTCATACCGTCAGCAGATATTACTGTAGGTATCACCTGAATTTCGCGTCCGAATTTTTTATCAAACAACGGCCGCATTGGACGATCTATAAGTCTTGATACAAGGATCTCCTTGTCTTTTGGTCTTCCTTCTCTTTTTAGGAAGCCGCCCGGGATTTTCCCCGCGGCATAATATTTTTCATTGTATTCAACCTGCAGAGGTACATAATCCAGTCCTTCAACAATTGAATTTCCGCAGCATGCTGTAGCAAGGACAGCCGTGCCGCCATATGAAGCCAGAACAGATCCGTTTGCCTGTTTGGCCATTTTCCCGGTTTCAATGACAAGATCATTCTCACCTAACCGGATACTCACATTGTGAACCATTTATTATTCCTTTATTTTCTTAAGTTCAGATCTTCGATAATTTTTCTGTATTTTGTCAGATCTTTTCCTTTGAGGTATTTTAGAAGACTTCTTCTCTGACCAACCATTTTTAAGAGTCCTCTTCGCGAACTGTGATCATTTTTATGGGTTTTAAAGTGATCTGTAAGATCATTGATTCTTTCTGTAAGCAGAGCGATCTGCGCTTCTGCAGAACCGGTATTCTTGTCAGATCCTCCAAATTTTGTCACAATCTCAGCCTTTTTTTCCTTAGTCAACGCCATTTCGTTTACTCCTTAGTAAATATCAACAAATAAATCGGTATGAAAACCGCGTATTTCATTATACCAGCATAATAATGGCAGAAAAAAACCTGTTTAACTGCTGATTATCTGATAATTTCTTCCAAAGCTTACTTCATGGTATGCTTTATACCACAGTTTACCCAAAAAACGGGAAAAGTCAATCTTAAGGACCTGCCCCCTTCAGACCGGTACAACAAAATAATAATGTAATTTCCCTGCTTTCAGGCGGCCGAAAGCAAGAAATATTTCTTTTTCCGAAAAAACTGCAAGCTGCCTGCTTTCATCTTTTACAGGTATTTCTGCCATACTTATCTGTACGCCGTTTTTTATCAGCTTTTCCTGATCCTCATTAACGTAAATGAATTCAATATTATCAAGTTCTGCAAGAAAGCTGTGTTCGGGAATTAAATCCTTATCCGGATCAAACAGCCCGGCATCGCATGCATCATCAATATTAAAACTGCCGATATCCGTTCGTGTCAGGCTTTTAAGATAAGCCCTTGAGCCGCAGGCGAGACCAATATCCCTGGCCAGCGCTCTTATGTATGTTCCCTTGCTGCAACTTGCCCGAATATCCGCATAAGGCGGATCATATTCGTCAAGCTCCAGACTGTATATTTCAATATCCCTCTCGGGCATTTCAGGTTCTTCACCCGACAACGCCATTTTATATGACCGTTTCCCGTTTATATGCACTGCTGAAAATTTCGGAGGCCGCTGCTTTATTTTCCCTTTGAAATTTTCCAGTGCACAGAGAAGAGTTTCCCTCTGCGGAATACCGGCAGTTGCTATGACTTCTCCCTCCGGATCCAGAGTTTCAGTTTCTTTTCCGAATTCTATGGTTCCGGCGTATTTCTTGCCCATGCAGCTGAAATAATTGTTCAGTTTTGTACATGGACCTACCAGTGCAAGCAAAAGTCCATCTGCAAATCTGTCCAGTGTCCCTGTGTGCCCGACTAAAGAAGGCTTAACAGCCTTTTTTATCGGCTGCAGAACATTATGGGATGTAATTCCGGAAGGTTTTTTCAGCAATACAAGTCCTGAATATCTTTTATTCGTCAATATCACTGTCCTGCTCTATATGCATATCACTCAGCCTCTGATTCATCATATCGCCTTCGATTATCGAATTGTCGGAAATGAACCTGAGTTTTGGAGTATTCCGGGTTTTCATTTTCTTTCCAAGGCGAAACTGAATAAAACCCGATGCATGATTCAGTGCGTCAACAGCAGCATTAAGCTTTTTTTTGCTTTCATGAGACGAAATATAGACTTTCGCATATGCAATATCTTTTGAGACATCAATCTTGCTTATTGACAGATATGTATTTACTCTGGGGTCCTTGATCTCTTTAAGCATGATCATCAGACTTATTTCGTTTCTTAATAAATTCCGGACCCTTTCAATTCTGTATTCACTCATTTTATAAGTATCTATCTATTTACTCAGTTTCTTGGCAATTTCCCTGATTTCATAAACTTCGAGAATATCGCCGATTTGCAGGTCATCGAATGAATCGATACCGATACCGCATTCATATCCCTTTTCAACCTGCTTTACATCATCTTTAAAACGCTTCAGGGATGTTATGATTCCATCATGGATTTCAACACTGTCTCTGAATACACGTACTTTCGCATTCCTCCTGACCGAACCGTTTGTAACATAACATCCGGCAATAACGCCGATCTTCGGCACCTTGAAGGTTTCGCGGACTTCTATTGTTGCTACTGTTTCTTCTTTTAATTCAGGAGCAAGAAGCCCTTCCATCGCAGAGCGTATATCCTCAACTGCATCGTAGATAATATTGTATTTTCTTATTTCAACCTTTTCCTGGTCGGCAAGCGCCTGGGCTTTTGGCGTAGGCCTTACATGGAACCCTACAATTATCGCATTTGATGCGATTGCAAAATTTATATCGTTTTCTACAATTGCTCCTGCTGCCGCATTCTTGACGCTGATTCTTATCTCTGGAGTACTCAGTTTTTCAAGAGCCGTACGCAAAGCTTCTACAGAGCCGTGAACATCACCCTTGATAATAATATTGAGATCCTGAATTTCACCATCCTGAATCGAATCATATAGATTATCAAGAGTAACCTTTTTGACATTGAGGGCTTCTCCGTGTTTCTCAAGCTCCTGTCTTTTCAGACCGATCTGCCTTGCAGTTTTTTCATTTTCAGTTACCTGGAAAGGATCGCCTGAATTGGGAATACCGGTAAACCCCAGTATTTCAACGGGAGTTGCGGGTGCAGCTTCATCGAGTTTTTTCCCCTTGTCATTAAACATTGCCCTGACTTTTCCCGGGTATACACCGGCAACAAAAGAATCTCCGATTTTAAGGACTCCCCGTTCTATAATAACAGATGCCACAATTCCGCGGCCGTGATCAACTTTGGATTCTACGACTTTTCCTTCTGCCCTGCAGCTGTAATTTGCTTTCAGTTCGAGGATTTCGGCCTGCAGCATTATTGCATCAAGAAGTTCCTTGATCCCATCGCCTTTAAGTGCTGATGTATGCTGGATGATAGTAGTGCCGCCCCATGCTTCCGGAACAAGACCATGCTCGGAAAGCTGCTGAAGGACTCTGTCGGGATTGGCATCAGGAAGGTCAATCTTGTTTACAGCAACAATAATAGGAACATTTGCATCCTTTGCATGATTTATTGCTTCTACAGTCTGCGGCATTACGCCGTCATTTGCTGCTACAACAAGTACAACAATGTCAGTTACCTGAGCTCCCCTTGCACGCATAAGTGTAAATGCCTCATGTCCGGGAGTATCAAGAAATACAATTTCCCCACTTCCGGGAATTTCAACTTTGTATGCTCCGATATGCTGTGTAATGCCGCCGAATTCACCGGCAACAACATTCGTTTTGCGTATTGCGTCAAGAAGTTTTGTTTTTCCATGATCAACATGTCCCATTACTGTAACAATGGGAGGTCTCGGACGCATGTCTTCTTCCTTGTCATCTTCTCTTTCTATAATCGTTTCATCATAAAGCGAGACAATTTTAACTTTGCAGTCATATTCTTCAGCTATTAACTGGGCCGTCTCGGCATCTATCTGTTCATTGATCGTAACCATCATCCCGATTGACATCAGCTTGCTGATAAGTTCTGATGCTTTCAGGTTCATCTTTTTGGCAAGATCAGATACGGTAATAACTTCCATGATATCGATTTCTTTGGGAACAGGATTCATTTTCGGCATATCCTGTTTCTTCTTGATCTGAAAGTTTTTTTCCAGATATGTTTCATCTTTTTTCTGGTAATTGGTTTTTTTCTTGCTTTTATAGAATTTTTTCCCGGCAGTTTTCTTTTCGGCTTCTACAGCAGGCGTACTGTATCCGCTTTTCTGTCCCGGCTTTGGACCGAAACGCTTTGGTCCCTGCCCTGTTTTTCCCGGGCCTCCATCGCCTTTCCTGTCATACCCGCCCTCGGGCCTGCGGCCGGAGTAGCCGCCTCTGTTTTTGTCCTGGGGACCCGGGCCTCTGCGGTCGCCGGGTTTTCTGCCGGAATATCCTTTATCTCTGGAATAAGGTCTTTCATACTGTTTATCAGTGGATTTGGCTGAAGGACCGGATGTTCTTGCGGATGGATTATCTCCGCTTTTGTTTTTTGGAAAGACTTTTCTCGCACTTTCAATTTTGGCACCTGAAGATGTGCTGCTGCCTGAGCTTTTCTTGACTACAACCTTCTTCTTGACAACTACAACTTTCTTCTTGTCAGCTGTACTGCCTTTTTCAGTACTCTTCTTCTCTGGAGGTTTTCTGTGTTTTATTAGCGTTGCTTTCGGTTTTTTATCCTGATCTTCAGCCATACCTTATGTTATACCCCTTTGTGTAAAAAAACACAATGCAATTCCTATTCTTCATCCTCTTCTACTTCGAAACTCAGGCCAACTCCACAGTTTGGACAAACTGCCATATCTATTGTTATTTCACTTCCGCATTCAGGACATTTGTATTTTTCATCTTCATCTTCATATTCTTCATATTCGCCGCCATCAGGTTCATATCCTTCGGGTTCTTCATCTTCGGCCCCTGTTTCTTCCTTATCCTGAGGCTCTTCTTCCTCGATAATCTGTACATTGTCTGCAAGTATCGACTGAATAGTGGCAACATCCTGTTCGGTAATCCCGTCAATTTTAAGAAGGTCTTCATTTGAAACAGAAACAAGTGTTTCAATCAGTTCAATGCCATTCTGAACAAGAATTTCAATAATTCTTTCAGGAATATCAGGAAGTTCGGTAATTTTTGTAATTTCATCCTCATTATCGCCAA
>CAZKOK010000321.1:0-5275 GCA_964554355.1 uncultured Spirochaetia bacterium
TGTTATTCAGAAGGAATGACATTTCACCGACAAAAATATCCGCAGGAGTAAGCTTTCCGACAATTTTCTTTCCTGTAAATACAGTGTATGTTCCGGAAGATATATAATAGAGAAAATCGCTTATCTCACCCTGCTGGAAAATAATATCGCCTCTTTTTGTAAAAACAATTTCTTCCTGGGAAAATCCGTCAGGGGTATTTTTAGGCGACAGGTTCTTGTGTGAAATAACAAGTACAACAGTGTTTCCCGAAGTATTGTAGTACAGTTTTTCCGCAAGCATGCGGGCCATAAGTATTCCCCTGCCGTGCAGCGCATCCGGCGAATTATTGCGGAGTATGTCCTTGTATTTTTCCACGTCAAAACCTTCACCTTCGTCCCGGATTACAAACCGGGTGTTATCCGGTCCGATTTCCCATTCAAAAAGGACCCTTTTTGCGGCAAGTTTGGGGTCTTCGCACTTTTTGGCAATAAGGTCTATTATGCTGCCTCCTGTCTTAAGGACCTCGGTCTTTTCGGCGTAGGAGACCTTGCAGTTTCCATGTTCAATCCCGTTAAGTATCAGCTCACTGAGGGCTACCTGAAGCTGGACTTTTTCTTCGGCATTTATATATCTGCGCTGATACAGGGTTGTTGCAGCAATACCGGCATATACCATTGCATCAAGGGGATCATTGGCTATGGAAAAAGAACCGGTTGCCCTTTCAAAAAGTTTGTCCGTCAGCTCCATATGAAAAATGATCTGCCTGTTGCGGTCCACTATATCAAGAACTTTCACAAGATGGGAAAGTATTTTGGTTTTGTCGAGAAGAGTCAAAACATTGATATCCTTGGCCTGTTTGAATATCTCTTCTTCTTTCGCCTGTTTCCTGTCATAAATGCCAATTATTCCGAAATTATGCAGCCAGGAATCGCTTCTTATCTTTTCAACCAGCAGATCAAGATCTATTTCCGGATCGGCAAAATTTACAACAACGAGCTCAGGAAGGTCGAAATCCAGAAAATGATACAACTCGTCTTCATCTGTTCCAATTATTTTAATACGGTATTTTTTTCCTTCGTTGGTAGCAAAAGCCTTTTCCAGCGCTGATTTAACCTGTCCATCGGTATTCAGTATTCCCAATAATCCCATTTTTTGTCCCCTGGACTTTGAATTAAATTTACTTGTCTTTGTTATTCCCTTTTTCACAAAAGAGTATAACACAAATTTTTCTTTTCTTACCGCCGGATAGCAAATTAAAACTTTACGTTTTTAGAATAATCTGCTTTCCGCTTCCACTTTCTGCAATACTGAAGGATCGTCTGTAAAAATACCGTCAACACCCATTGCCAGAAGCCTTTTCATATCTTCGGCCCGGTTGACTGTCCATACCTGCACTTTCAGACCCTTTTTGTGAATCATTTTTATTAAAGACTTTGAAACAACCCTGATCTTCCCTGAACATTCCGGGACCTGAAGGACTGCCGCGTTAAATTTTTTTCTCAACAATAGTATTCCTGATATTTTTTGCAATAAAATACTTTTAATTTCCTGTGGACTGAATGAAGTAACAAGCCCCGGCATCCGCTTCCTTAAAAGTACCAGATTTTTATGATGAAATGAAGCCCCTATGACACGATTTTCTGCATTTTCTTCTTCGATTATTTTTGAAAAAGCCTCAATCAGCTGCGGATTATCGGCTTTCAGGTCCACATTGAAGCGCATTTGAGGGAGTTCCCTGAGCAGGTCCCGGAATAAGGCGATTTTCACCTTTTTCCCGCGGAACGGAAATGTCCTTCCTCCGTCCCCTGAGTAAAAATAGCCTGCATCAACCTTCTGAAGTTCTTCCCAGGTCATATCGGCTATCAGCCCGCCCCGGTCAGCCGTTCGGGAAAGGTTTTCATCATGCCAGATCACAACTTTGCCGTCTTTTGAAAGATGAATGTCTGTTTCGATTACATCAACACCCATTTCGGCCGCACTTTTAAAGGCCGGCATGGTGTTTTCGGGAAAGCGGATCGAGTCCCCGCGATGAGCAATTACCACTGCACTCTTTGAGAAAAAACCTTCAGCCACAAAGATTATTGTAACATAACAAGCTGAGAAAAAAAATAAGGAAATTCTCACGCGACGACGCTACGGGCATCTCAATTAATGAAAAATCCTATACCATCCTTGGTTACGCTTTGACGGGCTTCAGGTAGCCGCTTAAACCGGCCCCGCACTCAGGGCATTTGGTCTGCCACCAGTGAAAAGGTGTCCCGCATTTATGACAGCTCCAGCGTTTTTTCTGCTGGTCTTCCCAGCGGTACGGCCCGTGCTTTTTAATATATTTGAGGTTATCATAAATTTCTTCATGGTAGGGAAAATCCGTATCTCCGGCAAATTCCTTAAGCCGTTTGCATGGATATTCCGCGCATTCAAAACAGAAGCGATGGTCCTTTCCTTTCGCGCATGCCTTGATATCACACTGGCTGCACCAGCGCCCATGGGTATCCGAATTGCATCCCCTGCATATCTCGTCAGGTTCATCAATTTCACCATTCAGGAACCGTTCCGTCCCTTTATATAGAGCGCAGCTCTCACAGAACAGTCCGCAGTAAGCGGCTGTATTCAGAATCATTATTTTCTCCTTTCTTTTTTACTGTTTATTAATTGTTCATATCTTACTACCGGGTTAAAGGTTTTTCAATGGTAACACTGAGGATGGAGCAGGAATTTCCATGAAGTTTTAAATTCCAGGTCTTTTTGTTATTTCAGTTTGCCGACAGCGCACAGAAATAAAGCTCTTTTACAGTTCCGTTTTCATGTACAGGAAGACAGACCCCTGATGAACGCCCGCAGAGAGCGCGGATTTTCAGGCTTGAGTTTTTAATCTGATCAAATGAAGGCTTGTCGGTCCCGAGCAGTTTTTCAAGTTTTTCCCCCGAAAAGTACTGGAATTTCTGGAATTCCGCCCTGTCGGAAAAGCCGGTGAAATCAAGCGCTGATTTTGTACTTTCAGTTTCATTCAGTATTTTTATATGGGCGATTTTTTCTTCAATGGTTGAAGCTTTACCCATGCTTTTATACTTTTCGATTTTTTCAGCATTGACGCTTTTAATCTCTTCTGCCAGTTTTTCGGGTACATCGCTGAAGTCCCTGCTGCTCAAACTTTTTACAGCTTCATCAAATGATTCATACAGCCTGAAATAGCGTTCGTTATTACAGACATCTTCCTGCAGTTTTTTTAATGTAGTCTCCCGGTCTCCCTGGAAAGGGAAGACTTCTTCCCAGAATTCAGCAGCCACTGGTTCCTCCTGAAAATTTGATATCTGAATAACTTGTTATTTTCTGTATTGTTTGATTTAGATTGTAATTCCTAATTCAGGCATAGTCAAATTAATCAGGAACTTTGTGGCCAGATTTTTTCCAGCATATATCAATTTACCAATA
The DNA here is from genome assembly GCA_964554355.1 of uncultured Spirochaetia bacterium. GTDB lineage: Bacteria > Spirochaetota > Spirochaetia > CAZKOK01 > CAZKOK01 > CAZKOK01. Next base: position 3,413 of record CAZKOK010000321.1, read on the forward strand.
GGTTTCGTAGGTGTTTTGACTTACTTATTAATCAGTTTTAATTCCTGTATATTAATAAGCATTTATAGTGATAAAATGCTTTAATTAACAGCCTAAGCTTTTTCATTCTGCAATTGAATCTTCAAAAGGGTGTCCACCATATCAGGCTGTAATACGACATAAATAAAATCCCAGCATTCAGTCAGGTTATCGGGACGATTACCGCCCAAATAAATCGAAGGAGGTAAATAATCTGTATAACCCCGGGCAGATAATCGCATCTGATAACCAGTCTATAAAATCCTGCATATACGCAGGGTAAAAAACAAGGAAAATAGATAAAAATTATGGAGGCAAAAAAATGAGAAGAAAAATTCCCAAAAGAACGGCCGGCTTTGGTCTGCTCGTTGCGATTCTATCACTTTCCGTACTGTTCAGCATTACGGGATGTGATTTCAATTCTGTCAGTGCCGGCAAATCACTTACATCAAATCCGGATATCTCCCTGCGCGGGCTTGCCCCTGCCGGAGGCAAGTATCTGGGAAGCGTACTGGGGCCAACAGACCGCAGTTCTGGTGACTATACTCTTTATATACCGGATGAAGTAGCAGGCGATAATCATCTGTTCACCGATTACTGGAACCAGGTCACAGCTGAAAACGACTGCAAATGGGGATACCTTCAGACGGGAGCGGACGGCACGGTCCCGGAAAGCTGGGATGATGATGCTGTCGACAGGGCCCATCAGGTCCATGATTATGCAGCAGACCATTCGATTCTGTTCAAATGGCATACGCTGGTATGGGGACGTCCGGACCAGGATGACGATACATGGCGAAATCCTGCAGTACCGGGAAATCCTTCCTTATCGGAAATCCGGGAAGAAGTAGAGGACTGGTTTGAATGGATTGATGGCAATTTCACAAATATTGATTATATCGATGTTGTAAACGAAGCTCTGAATGAAGAATTATCCTATAAAGATGCATTCACGGGACAGGTACCAGGATACAGCACATCCGGTTATCCGGCAGAATATGAGTGGATCGTCTGGTGCTTTCAGAAAGCACGCGAAGTATTCGGGTCGGATGTCGATCTGCTGATCAATGATTTCCAGATCATAAACAAACAGGAATACAACACGGCCGATACAAATCCTCTTAATCAGTATCCCCTGGATCCTGACGGAACGCTTTGGGAAGATCCTTCAACGAATATCACAATGAAATACCAGGAATACCGGAAAATCATCGAAATCCTTCTGGATGAAGATTTTAATGTCAACGGCAATTCGATTATCGACGGTATAGGCATCCAGTGTCACTATTTCAATGTTTCAAAATACGGAGGACAAATCGGCACCAATATTTCCGATATCCTCGATTACCTCGCCTTAACAGGACTTCCGATTCATATCTCCGAACTGGACGTCAAGGGAACATTTGATGCGAGTAATAACGGCACCATTAATGAAAGCGCCCAGGCTGAAGAAATGGAACGCGTTTTCCTGATTTTCTGGAACCATCCGGCAGTTGCCGGCGTAACCTACTGGGGTTACCGCTGGGACAATACATGGGAACCCGACACAGGACTAAGGACTGACGGGAATTACGAACGCCTGGCCCTGCAGTGGCTGATAGAATTCTTCGGCGGAATTACTCCTGATTACTATAATGTCACTTACGCCCTGAACGGCGGAATGGGTGCCGTACCAGTGGATGAAAATGATTATGAAGAAGGAGACACTGTAATAACCAACGACTCGCCGGCTATCATGTATCCGGGCTATAAGTTCGTAGGCTGGAGTACACAGGAAAGCGGCGGCATACTAATCCCGCGGGGCGGATCATTTATAATGCCGGCAGACAATGTAACACTTTTTGC
>CAZKOK010000322.1:0-5270 GCA_964554355.1 uncultured Spirochaetia bacterium
CACGGGATCTTGAATATTCCCCGGGAAATACTGTTTCGCCGTTCCAGATTACCGATTCAGTCTGCAGCAGAGTCAGACCGATGCCGTGGTTGAAAACACCTGAATAATCCGGGCTTTCGCTGACAAGTATTTTTTCAATTTCAAAAACAGTTCCGAAAGTTTCAACATATGTATTCCCTTCCCCAATGCTGAAGGGATCTCTGTTGATATCTGCAAGCAGTCTGTATCCTGCAGAGAGGATAATCATTTTCATGTCCTGCTTAAGCGAGAAAAGGCTGTTATGGCCGATATCATCGGAAAAAATGGCCGCTTCGGCCTCTGCAAAAATATAATTGCGGTTGTCTCTGCACAGGTATCCGGCACTGATAAAATCCGGATAATATCCATGGGTCACAGAGGTGTTTTTTTTTGGAAGTTCAGTTTCACTGTTCAGATCATCCTGCATTTTGCGGCCGATCAGGTGAAGTTCGGAATCAGGATAATTTCTGTCGATGAAATTCCTCAGGGTTGATACTGAAAGTCTGATGCTCTGCATTTCAGGCGAATTTTCCTGACGCAGACGGATTTTTAGAAGCTGTTTTTCTATCAGTTCTTCACGCAGATCGGATGGTATCGGATCACTGGTTTTGTAATCTTTTATGATTTCCGGGGGGACAGCTGTATACATTTCCCTGTAATCCGCATTCATGAAAAAAGTTATAAGTTTTTCTGCAAGCTGGTAATATTCCTGCGGGGACACAGTCTGGCTTTTCTGAACATATTCGGAATAAAAACGGATTAACAGCGCCGCAAGTTCCTCGTATGCAAGGCCTCTTCGGCCTGTATCTGTTTTCAGAACGGCCTCTCTGAAAAGGCTGTCTGTCTTGATGACTGTTTTGCCCTGATAAAAGCATGCATTAAAAAGATCTTCAGCTTCATCTATAAGGGAATGGTCATATTCGGATTTCATATCAAGTTTCTGTTTCATAAATTCAAGGATTTCGCTTTTGAGTAATATATTTTTCTGTGTTGAGTAGTAGGCTTTCCTGGCAATGCTCCAGTGTTCGGGGAAGCTAAATTCGCCAAGTTTCTGGTTGTGAAGCAGTTCGGCGACAACAAGCATAGGTGCAACTATCGGAACATTCATTGATATTTTATCTGCGGGCGGAAGGGTATAATTGATTACATCAAGAATCATTTCTGCGCAGTTTTCGTCAAAAAACTTGTATTTGAATGTATAGAAGTTTTTAATTACCCACATCCTTTCAATAAGCTTTTCGGTCTGTTCAGGAGACAGAATAAGCTTAAGCCTTATGATGTCCCTGTTTTCAAGTATTGTGGCCCTTTCGATAAGATCTTCCAGTTTTTCCTCAAGGACAAGACTCCGGTAGTATCCTGTAATTCCGCGCCAGGCATATGAGATTCCCCTTATACCGTTGCTTTTATCCAGCGATGTTTCTCCTACAAATCCAAGCACGGTGGAGTCCCTGCCGTCATGATAATCGTCCTTACGGCTGATAAGCATCAGCGTATGCCCGGCGATGGAAGCGGGAGAGGATGTTGTCGGAGTTGAAATAAGGATTTCGATATGGTCCACCTGGGTCGGATCAATCCAGTCCCGGAAATCCGGCGCGTTTTCTATCTGCGGGTTCGGATCGGGGCAGGAGGCAAAAAGACAGCTGAAAAACCGGTACCTCGCCGGAAGACGGTATTTTACATAGGAGAGAGGGTCCTTGTAGGCGGGCGGAAAAAAGAACTCCATGGCGAAGCAGGCAAAATCGTACTCTTCTGAAACCATTCCATCTTCGGAAGCAAAACCCTGCGGATTTATATTCTGAGCTCTTTTAAAAAACAGGAAATCCGTTTTCCATAATGAAAATTCCCTCCAGGCAGCTTTTTTTTCACGGTCGAGGTTCCGGTAAAAATAACGGGCAATACTGAATGTAAGCATCCGTTTCAGGTAGTCTTTCCTGTAATATTCCGTTTCGCCGGCGTAGACCTGTTTGGTACTGAAATCAGAAATTGTTATTTTTCTTTTTCCGTCTGATATCTTTACATAGGATTTTTCTGATTTTCCAGGCACAAACAGCTCATCAGATTTTTCAAGGAGAATCTTTTTATTGCCTGTGAACTCATCGGGCAGTTCTTCTGATAGGTTCCGGATTACGTCAAGTTCAGTTTTATTCCATAATTCAATATTCTTTTCCGAAAACTCAAAAAACGATGTTTTTTCTATCAGTTCCATACATGTAATCCGCTCTGCCCGGGAAATACTGCCCGCATCCGCTGATGATGGTTCTTCACGAAGGACCTTTACAGACGGGCCTGTTTTTCTGAACTGGACAATTTCGGTAAGAGTCCCGGTTTTTTCACTGCCCGCTTTGAAACTTCCGTCGGCTTCAGCTTCATATACAGTAAGTTCTTCCATGCATTGCATTGAAAAAGCATACCAGACCAGGATGCCTTTACCGTTTTCTGTCTTCAGGCTCAGGTGCATAAATGGATCTTCATCATTTCCCGGTAAAAGCTTCTCAATCCGGAAAACTTCACTCTTTTCGCTGTACCTTTCGGAAATAATGTCTGTATGCGTAATTGATACGGGAATGTCCTGACCGCCCCATTCAAGACTCATCAGATATCCGCCTTCAAGATCGAGAAAATCCGAATAACTGCCGACTTCGGCCTCAGGCCCGGCTTTCTTTCTGAATATTGTGTTTTCTATTAATGTTTCTTCGCCTTCATCAAGTCCGATTCCGATATTCCCGTTGGAGTACAAAGTGGTGATTCTGTTTCTTCGGAACTTTCCCGGATTTTCAGGATTGGTCCAGACCATCCACGGTTCGTCATTAATGTACTGAATGCCTGCAAGAGTGAAGGAATCATTTTCCCTGGAACCGCCGTACAGACCTTCCTTTGCAAAAACATATCCGAATCCCGGCAATTCACTTACAACGGATACCGAATATGCAGGAACCCCCGATCCGTCTTCAAGAACAATCTGTCCGCCGTTCTTCAGAAAACGCACAAAAACCCTGCCTGTGACGCTGTGATAATAATCGTAAATACCGTCCAGAGAGATATTTTTTATTTCCTGCGGGAAAACCGGCCCGTCATAAATTTTCAGAACATTATGAACGGAATTGTCCTGATCTTCCGTATCGGAAGATCCAAGATAAATATTCCCGTTAAGTCCGCTAGAGATGATTTTATTGAAACGGAACTCATTTTCCTGCGGACTGTACCAGAGCAGAATATTTCCCCCGCTGCTTTCAAGGACTGCAGCCCGGGTAAATGTCCCGAACATCCCGTCACGCAGCTTTCTGACGGATTCGCCCTGTTCTTTCCAGATTGAAACAGCCCATGCAGAAAGGAGTCTGTCCCCATATGCAATCGGTTCAGACAGTTTACTGAAAGATATAATCACTTCGCCCCATTCTTCTTTAGGGTGGACAGTTGTATAAAACGGAGCGAGTTCCAGTGATAACGCCTGAGAATATACGATAATAATTAACAAAACCAGGAAGAATAACTTTTTCATCTTCTGTGTATATTTTAAAGCCGATTATAAGTTATTGGCAAGGGCACAAACGTAAATACATCACGCGACGACGTTGCGGGGAGAGCGACGCAAAGGGGGCCATGATGCATGGTGTTATGTTTTTTTAAACCATGAAGGGCACAGAGTCTGCAGAGTTTTTTATTGTCTGAATGGTTTGTGAATTCCATGATATCGGTGTAGAATTGCGTATAAAAGTAAATACAGAAAACAGCTATTTATATTATTTTAAATAGGAGATTGAAATGAATAGAAATAATCTGGTATTCGGCCTGATAACGATAATTATTTTAGCTTTTATATGTCTGTTTATTCCGTGGGGAACATTCACAGGAAATGTGGATGGTGGATTATTTTTTAATGATCAAAGCATAACAATTTCACCAAACGGGATTAATGGAACGATATCTCTATTAAATATAAAGCTGCCTAATTGGATTCTGATAGTCTTTATAATCGTAAGCTCCTTAATATGCATATTGAATATATACAGAATAATTTCAATTTCATTTATTGCATGTTATATTATGGTCCTTGTTTCTTTAGTTTGGATTTTAGCGGGTATAATCACATTAATATCAAATGGATCTGTAAATATAGGCTTTATACTTATGTTTATATGTTCAATATCAAGTTTGGTATTAATATATAAATCCAGTAAAACTCTGCGCATATAATCTGAAATGATGACTCTGTCCCCAATTCATTCATAATTCCGGTCAAATGATACAGTCAGCCGTCAGCGATCGCAGACGGCTACATGTACTCGTTCGATAATCGGGTCTGTTCCCATTATACTTCGTACCCTTCATAGCTAAAAACTGCTTTCATTCAGCATTAGCCCGCCCCCCCCCGGAAGCCCACCCATCGCTCACTCCTCCGGATCCCCCCGTTGCGTCGCAGCGTGAGGATAAATTTGACAGCGAATCAACTGTAATTTAATATTTAAACTAGATACATATGGAAGATGAAAAGAAAGTCATTCTTTATATTGATGATGATGAAGATGAGTATGTGATTGTCAAATTTTATTTCTCCAAATTCAGGGAAAAGTACAAGCTTGTCTGGTACGACAAATTCAGCGACGGGCTTGAACAGATTAAAGATGATAAATATGACTTGTGCCTGCTCGATTACAGGCTGGGGTCCGATTCCGGGATAGATATAATAAAAAAAGCCAGAAACAGCGGAAGCAGGATCCCGATTCTGTTCCTTTCCGGGCAGGGAGATAATGAAGTGGATCATGAAGCGCTTCAGGCCGGTGCGACGGGTTGTCTGGATAAAGGTGATTTGAATCCTGAAGTTCTTGAATCCGCGATTCGGGACTGCCTTATAAAAGGCAGCAGGATCTCATGAAAGAAGATATATTAATAACGGGGAGCTGGAATGGCAGTGAATGTTAATAAAACAATAATCATAATGGCTGATGATGACGAAGACGACCGTTTCATGATAAAGGAAGCACTGATAAAAGCCGGAGTTTCAATTCCGATTGAATGCGTTGAGGACGGCGAAGAGCTCCTGGAGCTTCTTTACGAACATCAGAAGGATTATGAAAAAAGCGGAGAAATGCATCCTGCCTTTATCCTTCTGGACCTGAACATGCCGAAACTTGACGGCAGAAGATCTCTGGAAATAATCCGGCAGAATGAAGATCTCAGGAAGATTCCGGTTATCGTTTTTACCACATCCGATTCTGAAGATGATATTTCCCATGCCTATGAATATGGCGCCA
>CAZKOK010000323.1:0-1751 GCA_964554355.1 uncultured Spirochaetia bacterium
CAGGATTTCCAAACTGCAGATTCAGATTCAGATCCATTGCGCCAGGCTGTCCGGTCGCTTCCTGCAGATAAAACCCGGGTTTAAGAAAGAAGGTTGGAATAATGGACATAAACCCCAGATGAATTCTTGGTTCAAACAGGAAATAAAACAGATCAAGACCAAAAGTATCTGCACTTATATTGTATCTGGGTATCCCTATTTCGGTCAGGAATTCGCCGACATCTCCGGGTTTGAAGTATAACAGCAATCCTGCGCGGTACGTACCATATTCACCGTACAGAAAAGTACTTCCGGCGAAAAACTCAAGTTTTACCTTCTCATAATTGAAAGCCATATTAAAATCAGCAGAATAAATACCCGGGACCAGATAACCATCCTGATAGGCATAAAGCGAAATATCCATTGCTTCCACACCGAAACTGGAGGACAGCCCTATTCCAATACCATTGACAGTATGGATGCCCTCATAGGCAATTGCATCCGGAAAATAGAGATAACCTCTGTATTGTGAGCCTATATATGGAGCCCCGAAAGTTTTGGAAAAAATGTCACCGGAACAGAAAGACTGGTTGTCCCCGAGAAAAAACATGAACGTAAAATCAATGCCGAATAATTCCCTGATTTCAATTGTAGCGCCTTCGAAGGTCACGAAATTGATGCCGTTTATATAATCAACAATATCAGCTGTTGTTGCAGATGAATCAAGTTCTTCATTAATACCCAGACTTGCGAGGAGGTTCGGTGAATAGATATTCAGTTTTATTTTTCCGCCGAATTTATATCCACCTTCTATAAGGAAATCAATGTTGCCCCTGGCAGCAAGTTTGAACAGTCCGTCTTCGACATAACCTCTTGTGATGATCTCAAGACCGGGAATGAACAGATTTGCAGCTGCAGGCTGGAAAACCAGGATCAGGAGAAAAATAAAGAGAAACAGAAGTTTTTTCCTTATTCTCATATGCAGCTCCTTTTTCTTATATATAATAGTGTACATCTATTTAATAAAAAATCAATCAGACGCTTCATCCAATGAATATTTAGCTGAATTGCCCTGTATATTGAACAACGGCAATCAAGATCCCTTTCTTTTTATAATATCGAGCACAAACAGCCCAATCTAAAGGAAATATACGATGATATTCATGCAGGATCCCCGTGATTTCGTGTTTACGTGTTATCTTTCAGAAATGGAAACAATTATGAATAAAACAGGCTTGACTTCTGAATTGGAATATATAAAGATTAATCTTAAGATGAGTGATTATTTAGATCCCAATAATGATGAACTAATAAAAGATTTCTTTATCGAAGCGCAGCTGCAGGTCGAGACCCTTGAGCAGAATATACTTGTTCTTGAAAACGATCCGGGCAATAAGGACGCAATTGATGAAATCTTCAGAGCGGCCCATACCCTTAAGGGGGCGGCAGCTACGGTGCAGATGAATGAATTATCGTCATTTACGCATCTTATAGAAGATGTGCTTGATGAAATTCGCAGCAATAATATTGCAGTAACCGGTGAAGTTGTGGATGTGCTTCTTTCTTCAATCGACATTACCAAGGCGATGCTGAATGCGCGAATTTCCGGTTTGGTATATGATGAAGATGTGTCGGCTGTAACAGACCAGCTTAATTCCCTTCTGCCTGTAAAAAAGAAGAAAAAAGTTGAAACGACTCCTGTTTCCGGAAAAAAAGCAGCAAAGGAACCGGCAAAGAAAGAAAAGAAGAAATCATTGGATAATTCAGGACTA
>CAZKOK010000323.1:1761-5269 GCA_964554355.1 uncultured Spirochaetia bacterium
TGCTTGAATTGATTCAGGCTGCGGGTAAAAAGAAAGTTTACGATGTTCTGGTTCATTTCAATGAAGATCATCCTATGAATACTGTCGGAAGTATTCAGGTTTTTGCAACACTGAAAGATTGCGGCACGGTTCTGAGGACAGTCCCCGAGTTTGATGAACTTTACACAGATACATTTTTTCCGGTTGTCCATTATTATGTTGCCAGCGACCACAATGAAGATTTTTTTAAAATGCAGACAGCTATTCCTGACGTAGTTATTGAAACAGAAGTGGCGGATCTTCGTGAAGAACTCGAAGTTGAAACGCCGGCCGGAGCTAAAGCAGCAGCAATTTCGCAAAAAGCGGATAAATCCGTTACTGAAAAAGAAGAAAAACAATCTGCCGTGCAGACTTCAGATAAAACTGAAGAACCTGACATGGAAGAAGAAATCCTGTCTGCACAGAAAAAGATCAGACAGGCTGAAATAAAAAAACCGCAAATGGCAGGCTCTGTTTTAAGGGTGGATTCAAAGAGAATAGACAATCTGCTTAATCTTGTCAGTGAAGCTGTAATAACCAAGGCCACATTTAACCAGATTTCGACACAGTTTGCCAATACACAGATTGATCTGAAGAATACAGAGACAAGTTTTCGTGAGAAATTAAAAGATCTTTTCGATTCGCTTCCGGAATATCTGGAAAGCATTCAGAATGGGAATTCAGTAAAAAACGTCCGGAAAGAGATTATGGAAAACTTCGGCGACATGTTTAACCTGATATCCCCGTTTGAAAACAAACTTAAGGTAGCTGTAAGCAAATTCAGAAGTACCTCACAGAATCTTGCAAGAACAATCAGTGACCTGCAGGAAGGCGTAATGCAGATCCGCATGGTTCCCATTTCACAGATATTTTCAAGATTTCCAAGACTTGTAAGAGATGTATCAAAATCGCTGAACAAGAAGGTCCTTCTTACGATTGAAGGTGAAGATACAGAACTTGATAAATCAGTTATTGAAGACCTTCTTGATCCATTGATTCATTGTGTCCGGAATGCAGTGGACCATGGAATTGAAATCCCGAATGAAAGGATTGCTGCGGGCAAAGAAGAGGAAGGAGAGATTCTTCTAAAGGCCAGTAATGAAGGGAATATGATAATCATTGAGGTATTTGATAATGGAAAGGGTATTGATGTAGATTCTGTCCATAAAAAAGCAGTTGAAAGGGGACTTATTCATCCGAATAAACAGCTTTCCAATATCGAAGCTTTTAACATAATTTTTGAACCCGGATTTTCCACTGCCAAAAAGGTTACTGACATATCCGGCAGAGGGGTCGGTCTTGATGTGGTAAAAAAGCAGATAGAGAAACTCAACGGAACTGTAAGTGTCTGGTCAGAAAAAGGACTTGGAACCAGACTGACAATAAAACTGCCTCTGACGCTTGCTATTATCCAGGGGCTGCTTATCAAGGTTGGAAAGGAAATATATGCGATACCGATAACTTCTGTTATTGACAGTCACAGGGTTAAACTTCCTGACATAAAAATGATTGATAATTATGAAGTGTTCAATGTCCGCGAAGATGTTATTTCCGTATTAAGACTCAACCGGCTGTTTAAAATTGAATCAAGTGAAAATAATGAGCATTATTTTATTGTAATAGTCGGCAGCGGTGATAAAAAGGTCGGCCTTGTTGTAGATTCACTTATCGGTGAGGAAGATGTTGTAATAAAGCCACTTAAGGACAAATATACAAACTCTCCGGGAATCGCAGGAGCCACGATTCTTGGTGACGGCACTGTATCGCTGATAATTGATGTCAGTCAGCTGCTTGATCTTGGTCTGGCCAGGGAAAAGGAAAAAAGGCAAAGACGGGAAGCAGTAATTCAATAAAAGGATAATTTATGAGTACGGTAAGCGAGCAGCTGAAAGAGGAAAATCAGGAAAAAGAAGCCGCACAGAAAATCGACTACAAAATGGTCACTTTTTCTCTTGCTGGAAAAGATTACGGCATTGATATAATGACGGTTAAGGAAATTTCCAAAGCTTCCAAATTTACCTATGTACCTAATTCAGTCCCTTATGTACGCGGCGTGTATAATCTGCGGGGTGAAATAATATCAGTAATAGACCTCAGACTGATGTTCAACCTGAGTGTTTCGGAAAAAAAAGAAAACGAACTTGAGAACACGATTATACTCAGACTTGAAGATTACCTTATCGGAATAATCGTGGATACAATAGACAAGGTAGTCGGTATTGCGTCTGAGACAATTCAGCCGCCGCATCCTCTTTTCGGCGATATTAATATTAAATACATTTCTGGAGTGGTGGACAACGTGAACATACTGTATTTAATACTTGATGCAGAAAAAATTCTGGGAGCAGGCAGTCTGGACCAGGAGAACGCTGTATATACTGAAGAAAAAGAGCAGATTGAAATCGCTTCACCCGAGATAGAAAAATATGATGATATAGGACTGAATTTTATATCTGAGACCTTATCAACTTTTAAATCATTCCATATTTCCGAAGTAAACAGGAAATGGATTGAAACAAGATTTAAAAGCTGGACTAAAAAGAAAAACAATGATGTTAGTGAAATACAGCTGAAATCGGCTGAAGAAGCTGATGAATTCCTGTCCGGATTTCTTTCTGCATGTTCAGGTGAATTCTGGACGAAAGATTATATGGACAAAGTCGGGGAGGTTATTGCCAAATTAAACCAGAAAATAATAACAGTCTGGAATCCGGGATGCGGAAAGGGGCATGAAACATATTCATTCACTACACTGCTCAGGATGAAATTCCCGGATGCCCAGCTGAAGATATGGGGAAACGACAATGATCTGCTATCAATAAGCACAGCGCCGAACCTGATTTTTCAAAATTCTGAAATAGAAGATATAATCAGTAATTATGTTGTGGAAGTAAGTAATGGACTTCAATTCGGGCCGAATATCAGAGATGTAATTCTGTTTGAATACCATGATATACTGCATCAGAATCCTGTCCCGCCGGTAGATATAATAATTGCAAGAGATCTGCTGTCTTTCCATAAATCGTCAAATCAGCAGAAAATACTCAGGGAATTCTGGGAAAAACTGAAACCGGAAGGACTGCTTATTGTGGGACAGAATGAAACCGGCCTTGACCAGGAGATGTTTTCTCCTGTTGACAATAAATTAGGCATGTTCAGAAAAAAAGCCTGATGCCATTGGCAAGGATGAAAAAAAAGGAGTATTAAGTATGAGGGTAGAATATATTAATCCTTTTGTTGAAGCAGCGTTCAATATCCTGAAAGAAGTGCTGGATGAGGAGATTAAACGGGGTGAGCTGTACCTGAAATCAACCTCGCAGCCTGTATTGGGAGTCGCTGCAATTGTTGGACTTGCCGGTGATGTTGAGGGCAGGGTATTATTTGATATGTCTCAGGAAACAGCCCTGGCAATTGCTTCAGGGATGAATGGAGAAAAAATTACCCACTTGGATGAATTAGCAAAAGCTACAATTACTGAACTTGCCAATAT
>CAZKOK010000324.1:0-5267 GCA_964554355.1 uncultured Spirochaetia bacterium
TACCGACTCGATATTTGACATTCAGGTAAAGAGAATTCATGAATACAAACGTCAGCTTTTAAATGTTTTTCATATCATTGTTTTATACAACAGGCTGAAAAAGGGCCGGTCAGGAAATAATTTTGTCCCGCGCACATTTTTTTTCGGCGGCAAGGCTGCACCTGGATATGCCATGGCCAAACTTTTTATAAAGCTTATAAATAATCTTTCAGCAATTATCAATGTCGATAAAGATGTAAATTCATTTCTGAACGTATATTTCCTTCCCAATTACAGGGTTTCACTTGCCGAAAAACTTCTTCCGGCCGCTGAAGTATCGGAACAGATTTCCACAGCAGGAACTGAGGCTTCCGGGACAGGAAATATGAAAGCCATGTGCAACGGGGCGCTTACCATAGGCACGATGGATGGTGCAAATATAGAAATAGCCGAACAGACCGGGAAAGAAAACATGTTCATTTTCGGTCTTAATGCAGAAGAAGTGGAATCCCTCCGCCCTCATTATAATCCCTGGAAATACTATGAGTCTGACAAGGAAATACGGGATGCGGTTGATCTTCTTTTTTCCGGACATTTCAATTTCTCGGAACCCGGTATTTTTGATCCTATTAAAAAGATGCTTTTTGAAGGCGGTGATTATTATATGATCCTTGCCGATCTGCGCTCGTATATCGAAGCACAGGAAAAAATCAATGCAGTCTATTCCGACAAAAGGAAATGGTACAGAATGGCCGTTCTGAATATTGCATCAAGCGGAATGTTTTCATCCGACAGGACCATAAAAGAATATGCCGCTGACATATGGAAGATGAAGCCCGTTCATGTTGAAATTCTGAATGATACGGCTGATGTCCTTGAAGATGCCGAGATGGCAAACAAGCTTTAAAACAGATTTCCTGTTACGGGCGCTGCAAGGATTTTCAGATACACAAAAAGAATCACCAGAATCATTCCCGGAAGAAAATTCGCTGTCCTGACTTCTTTTAATTTTAGAAGATTGAAACCAATCATCATTACCAGGATTCCGCCATATGCGGACAGTTCATTAACAACATGTTCGTCTATATAGGGGGCAAGGAAACCGGCCAGCAGGGTAAGTCCCCCCTGATAAAGAATTATTATCAATGCGGAAAACATGACGCCTATGCCGAATACTGAAGTCAGAATCACAGCCATAAATCCGTCCATTACGCTTTTTGTAAATATCAGTGTATAATCCTTTTCGATCCCGGCCTTGATTGACCCTACAATGGTCATTGCGCCAACACAGAACAATACCGAAGCATTAAGAAAACCGGCAGCAAAACCTTTATCGTTATTTTTAGTTTTTGATGAAATCAGTTCACCGAGTTTGAGTATTTTACCATCGATATCTATTGCCGTTCCGGCAAATCCGCCCAACACAAGACTGAAAATTATAATAAGTGTCTCTTCTGTTTTAATGGCCATTCCCAGACCGATTACCAGAGTTATTGAACCGATTGAAATGAAAATTATATCCTTGTATTTTTCGGTAATTTTCCCGGCTCCAAGCAGCCCAATTGCCGATCCTGTTATAACCGCCAAAGCATTTATAATTACAGCAAACAAAGTTTTCTCCGTATATCAGTATGCCAAAGATTTTTTTATTTTAATACACATATTGCAAAAAGTCATAAATATATGCCGTTTGGTATATTGCTATAAGTACCTAAACAGCACAATTTATCTTTATATTGAGTAGAAATGGTCTTACTGCCGTTAATACTTGACCGTAAAAAGACGATTATGGTATTATAAGAGCATTAAAAAAGGGGGTGCTTCATGGGAGATTCCAGATTTGCCAGCTATGATACTGAAGTACACAACAGTTCAAAAATTTATTGTGCAAATTGTGTAAACTGCAAACTCGTCCGTTCTCCTGCAGGCTCAAGCGGACAGTATCAGCTTAGAGTACGCTGTGATGCAGGCAAATGGCGTAAAAAACTCGGCGAAGAAAAAATTTATAAATATTTTACGGTTGCCCGCAGAAGTCTTGATGAGTGCGACACTTATGAGCCGATGGGTGATCCGAAAGAATACATCAAGGAATTAAAAAAGACTTTACCGATTAAGGATGAAGTTTATACATAGGAAGGTTTTTAATGTTCAGGCGTCTGTTCTTCTTTTTTGTTTTTGCTGTTTTAATTTTCGGCTGTAAAACCCAACCGGCGCCGATACCCGATGATATTACTCCCGACGCACTTCTTCAGATGGCCCAGGAAAGCATAGTAAAAGATAATAATAACGACCATGCAATTTATTACTATAACGAATTCATCAGCAGGTATGGGAACGATCCCGCTCTGGCAGGTCGTATTGTTGAAGCAGAATATGAAATAGGTTTTATTTATTTTTCTGATAAACAGTATTCAAAGGCTAAAGAAATTTTCGATAATATACTTGAAAAATATAACAATGACCCTGCTGAAAAACTCTCCCGCTGGCCTCTTGCACTTATTAATAAATTAATGCCAGAAATAGAACAGCATACTTCCGTTACTGAGGAAGGATAATTGTATTGATATTGATTCCGGCTTTAATGGAATCATTCAGTACCATTTCTTTTGATATTTCACCTCTCGGAAGCGGATGCGGAGGGGCGTCTCCAATTAATACGATTGCCTTCTCTTCTGCTTCCCAGTCAAATTCATGTATGCTTTCATAAAGAGCTTCATATACTGCTTCCGGTATATCTCTGCCACCGAAAATCCTGATCGTATTAAGCTTATCCTGAACATCATCCATCGTTATCTGGAAAGGAATAATTCTTGTGACATATTCTTCAAAATAATCCCTGTACAGCATCATGCCTATACGCAGCCTGCTGAATTTATCTGTATATTCTTTTAAAAGCGGAACAAGCGACTCCTGCAGATACGGTATGTCATTTTCCATACTCTGGGTAGTATCCAGGGCAAGCACAAGATCAAGAGTATCACCTTTTATGGAATCAAGGATTCGGCGCATATTTTCAATAACATCGCCCTCGCCTTTTCCAAAAATCATATCACCGGATGTCTGTTTGGAAAGATCGGAAAATACTTCGACAGTATCAGACATATATATATCGGGATTTACTGCAGTTTCGACAGCGTCTTCTGTTTCTGCTTCTTTTTCCGGTTCCGGAACAGTATAAGATGCTTTCTGTACAAATTTTAAAAGAAAAGCATTGTCTCTGAATTCACCGGAATAATCGCCGTATTTTTTTGAAAAGGCCCTGATATCGATAAATGATCCGTCAAGGATCTGAACCTTTCCGTATCGGGTCCACGGATAGCCGAATTCGACAACATAGGGAATAAAAATATGAAATGCACTTGCGAGTATCGGATGGTCTTCGGGAGTTGAATCAATAAGTGAATATCTGCTTAGCGGTGAATCGAGGAATTCACCATCCAGAATCCTTTTTTCATTGCCGTTTACAGGATGATATTCGGTATTTCTGAGGGCATAACTGGTGCCGTCTGCATCTTCCGTTGATTCCGTAAGAAGTATTGAATTCATTCCGCTTTTCTTTTTTACCCACAGGTCATATCCGCCTTCAACACTCTGTTCAATAATTATGTCTTCGGGTGAAATTTTCAGATAATCAGACTGGGCAGAAAGTAATGAGCATGTAATTACTAAAAAAAACAGAATGAATACTTGTTTCATGATCTTATTATCGGAAAAAAAATAAAATCTCTCAGTGATATTGCTTAATTTTTTCTATTACAAGTCTGCTGATTTCAGGATCAATATCTGTGCATTCCATGCTGAACTGATGCAGAACAAGGTCCTTGTTGAATATCCCGTCAGGCACAAGAACCGGCGTCATTTTTATGAAAGCCTTATTTCCTTCTCCGTCGTCTACTTTGAGGTGTGAACTTCTTCCATCGGCGTACCATGTAAATGCACGTTCGGATTTCTGCTTGTTGTAGCAGAGCTGGAAACCTTCAAGCTTCCCATCATCATTGTACCAGATTATCAGGTCAAAATTCCTGCTGGTGAACCACCTGCGGGACCCTTCATCTTTAATCTGTCTTGCATTTCTGACTTCACTTAACATCATCGTATCCTGCAATAACGTATATATATAAATATATCATATTAAGCTGAAATAACAATATCATATAACCCGCAGCTTTACAGCATTTATTTCTTTTTTTGTCCTTGCAGCAGACAAATGCCCGGCGTTTCCGATTAACACCCTGGATGGACTGTTCATGGCCTCATAAAGTTTTTGAGCTGCAATTTTAAGCGAATTCTCACTGACCTGTTTCAATGCGTCAATTTTCTGCTGACGCAGTTCACCGCTGATATTATACAGCTTCCTTCTGAACTCAAGCAGTGAAGATTCCTCGGGCACAAGCGGTTTGAATTCATTACCGGCAAGCGTGATAACAATTTTATCAATTATACTCTGCCTTATTCCGTTTGCAGCAAGTTTTTTGACAGAGTCTTTATATATTCTGAATGAATTTCCAGGCTCCGGATCACGGAAGGAACTGAATGTAAAAATACCTTCTGTCCCGCTGATACCTGCCGAAACCCCGTATGCTCCCTGCCTGATTCTTATCCTGTTCCATAATTCCTCATTTGAAAGATAATATGCAATGATCTCGCTTTCGGCATGCAGTTCACTGCCGATTTTTGCGCATGTTACTGATAAAGCGGTAAAAGCCACATTGCTTTCGGTTTCGAACAAACGCATACCGGTTTCCGGTAAAAAGCGCCGGACTTTGTTTTTTTCTGTACTTATTATTCCCCGATCAATTGTACCGATTATTTCCTCTGCCGCCTGTATACATTCCGGAAGATCTTCCTGACATGCTGAAACCTGGAGCGACAAACTGCCCGTTCTGAAAAATATATCAGGCAGACATGCAAGATTTTCATACGCTTCAGGCGTTTTAAGCTTTTCAAGGAAAAGATACTGATCAATTCCCCTCCATTCATCTTCCTGCTTTAATACAGACGAAATCATTGCAGCGCTGGAAATTGAGGCAAATGTATTCCCGTATGGAAGAATTGAACTGGCAAAATCATTGCGCTGTTCCAGGATTATTTTTTTAAGATGACTGTTATTTTCAATTTTTGTATCAACAAGGATGTCGCAAATAAGTTCGGCTGCATTCCGCACATTTCGGGTAAGCGCGGGTATCCTTATAAACAGTGAATTCACAGTGTTTCCTGTGCAGGGGACTTCGCTGCATTCTGTAAAAAGGTATATTCCTCCTGTATACATGTTGATATCGGAAGAAACC
>CAZKOK010000325.1:0-5217 GCA_964554355.1 uncultured Spirochaetia bacterium
GATTTATTGCTCCGTCTGATGTCCTTGAACGTCTTGAAAATGAAAAACTGGCTGTTCTTCGATATGTGAACAATCCGAACGGATCTGTTAACGATATAGCCGGTATTACAGACCCGGACGGTCAGATCCTTGGCCTGATGCCTCATCCTGAAGCTTTTCTTATCCCCGAAAATCATCCGCAATGGAAAAGAGACAACTATCCGGAAAGTCTCGGGCTTGCCATTTTTAAAAATGGAATAAAATATACAGAAAACTTATAGCAATTATCCGGGCAATGCTTATAATGTAGTTAATGAGTTTTCGAAGGACTGGCAATTCTGGTGAATAAAGAAAAAAGCCATTTTGAGTTTGAAGAGCCGCTGGAAGCATTAAGTGCATCATATGAAAAACAGATTTTTGATCTTCATCAGCTGCTTGAAATCAGTAAAAGCCTCAATTCAACACTGGATTATAATATCCTGATGGACTCAATTCTATTAATATGTATGGGTCAGATGCATGTTCTTAAAATCGGGGTTTTCACCAAGAAGGCGATAGATCATGATTTCTTTTCCCTTCACAGAAACTACAAGGGTTTTGAGATAGAGCAGAATACCGAATATACCGTTCCGGAAAAATCCGGGCTTATCAGTTTTTTTGAAAATGAAGGGAAGGCAAAGGAAAAGTTAAAGAAAAAGGACAAGGTTCTCTGCTATACCATGCCGGAACTTCTTGACAAGAGTGAAGAAGTTTCCGATCTCAAGATTTTTACACTGCTTGAACCAACTCTTATCGTTCCGCTTATAGCAAAAGAAAAAGTCAACGGTATCATAATTATAGGCGACCGTATTGACGGGGTCGATTTTCAGAAAGAGGAAAAGGTCTTTCTTACCAATATTGCGCTTTTTGCCGCGATTGCTGTTCATAATGCGTTCCTTTTTGAAATGACAACAACGGACATGATGACAAAACTTAAACTGCGTCATTTTTTTTTCGCGAACCTGATTGCCCAACAGGATAAATCGCTGAAAGAGGGAATTCCTCTTTCGGTAATAATGGCGGATATTGATCATTTTAAAAATCTTAACGATACCTACGGTCACACATTTGGTGACCTTGTCCTGAAAAGAATCAGCGCCATTGTACGGGAGCATATCCGTCAGATTGATATAGCTGCCCGTTACGGAGGGGAAGAATTTGTTATTCTGCTCCCGCAGGCAGATAAAAATGAAGCATTTATCGTGGCCGAAAGGGTACGGAAAGCCGTCGAAGCCGAAAAATTTATAAACGGCGATACGAAAGTCAGGTCCACTATTTCACTTGGTGTTGCGCAATTTGACAAACTTCGTGATCTCTCTTCAGATAATCTTATTGAAAGGGCTGACCAGGCATTATACGTTTCCAAGGATTCCGGAAGAAACCAGTCCACAATCGCGGATTAATTATGGCATCTCTTCTGATACCTGCGCTTTCCCTTGAATTGCCGGTTAATCCGGGAATATCCATTCTGAATACCTTACTGAGGAATGACGTAAAAATAATGCATAAATGCGGCGGGAAAATGCAGTGCGGAAAATGCAGGATTAAAATTCTGCATGGAGGCCAATATCTGTCACCTGCAAAAGAGCAGGAAAAAGCCAGGCTGAAAGCAGTTAAGGCATCAGAAGATGAAAGGCTGTCCTGTCAGACATATACCTACGGTGATGTGGAAATTGAAATAGTGCTTTAGCAGTTAGTATCACTCAAATTCGCAGGTTTTCCTGCTGCATAAGAAATTTTATAAATATTCCTCCGGGTTTTTGCCGGTTCGTTGCAGTCAGCAATAACTCATTTATAATGTCATATGACTGCAGCTGGTGGTCAGATGATATCGGTCCCGGCGGAAGTGATGTAATATACGGAAACGGAAAATACATCATTGTTTCGTCAGGAGGAGTTATCAATTACTCCGAAAACGGGATCGACTGGACATCTGCCTCCGCCGGATCCGCTCTGTTCTTTTCGGTTGCCTGCGGAAACGGTATTTATGTTGCAGTCGGGCAGGGGGAAATATGGACTTCCTCAAACGGCATAGACTGGGTCGATTCATCACCGTCCGGTATTTTTGAACTTAATGGAATTATTTATATTCAGTAATATCCGGGAACAACAATCCGGGCTGTAAATTCCGAAAACGATTTTCAATCATTTCAGGAAAACCCCTTTGAATTAATCTTTGTTTTTCAGTAATATATTATTGCTGAGCTTCGGAATTCAGGAGTAAAAAAATGGAAGCAGTAAAAATCGTTGATAATATCTACAGAATAAGCGCCAATATTGAAACAGCTGATCTTTTTGAGGGCATCTGGCCGATCCCGGTCGGGGTATCGCTTAATTCCTATATTGTTACAGGCGACAAAACCGTAATGATAGATTTGATGAAAGACTGGGACAGCGCGCCGGTTAAAATGAAAGACCAGCTGGATTCACTGGATATATCCTTTGACAAAATAGATTATCTTGTAATAAACCACATGGAACCCGATCATACCGGCTGGCTGGCGGAATTTGTAAAACTCAATCCCGGAATTTCCATCTATTCAACAAAAAAATCAATTCCCCTGATAAAGGAATTCTATGGAATAAGCGAAAACCTTCATGCGATTGAATCGGGAGAAACTCTGGACATTGGAAAAGGCCTTGTCCTTCAGTTTGAGGAAATCCCCAATGTTCACTGGCCCGAAACCATGGGGACATACGAACAGTCAAACGGGGTCCTCTTTTCCTGCGATGCATTCGGTTCGTTCGGCAGCGTAAAGGATGCTGTTTTTGATGATCAGCTTAGTGATGAAGAGTACAGGTTTTTTTATGACGAATCACTGCGCTATTATGCAAACATTGTTTCCACTTTCTCCACGTTTGTGGAAAGAGCAATTAAAAAACTGGAAAGTGTCCCTGTAAAGGTAATAGCGCCCTCACATGGCATTATTTTCAGAAAAAATCCGGCCGATATCGTTGAGCGTTACAGCCGATTCGCCGGATATATGAACGGCCCCGCAGAAAAGGAAATAACTGTAATCTGGTCCAGCATGTACGGAAATACCGAACAGCTGCTTGAACATGTCATTAAAGGCATTGAGTCTGAAAATGTTCCTGTAAATATCCACCGGGTCCCGCAGGAACATGTATCCTATGTGCTTGCTTCGGCCTGGAAATCGGCCGGGCTTGTTTTCGGAATGCCGACATATGAATACAGAATGTTTCCGCCTATGGCCCATGTTCTTGATATTTTTGACAGAAGCCATGTCTGTAACAGGAAAGTTTTCCGTTTCGGTTCTTTCGGCTGGTCGGGCGGCGCACAGAAGCAGTTTGATGAGATGACACAGAACCTTAAATGGGAATGTCTGGGCGCAGTTGAATTTCAGGGAAAACCGAAAGAAGATCACAAAAAACTGGCATTCGAAAGAGGAAAAGAACTGGCAACACAGGTGAAAGCGCTTTAAGATACCTATAAAGTTTCAGTCTTTTTTTAAAATAGTACTATAATTTAACTATGATGATAAAAAAAACCGCCGCGGTTCTGTCAGTAATCTGTTTTTCATTCTTTGTTTCATGCAGTTTTCTGGACTGCCCTTTTTCATGTTATATTGATCATGCAGCAACCGACGCTGGATATGTACCCGGCAGCCATTCTGTCACAGTATATTATTACCTGATAAACAAGGGTGAAGTGATCCTGACAGGAGCAACAATAACAATAGAGGCAGATGATACCAACGGTAATTCATTCGATGAGACTATCCTTCCGAAAATGCTTTTACCCGGCGATATTTACAACGGTACATTGGGCATTTCACTGTCTTTTTACGATTACGAACCCGGTTCAGCATTGATAACAGGCTGGGAATGTGATGAATTCTGACGTAGTCTGAATTACCTTATCCGGGTATCCAGATCATTCGGAACCCCGGCCACAGGCATTTTTCTGTATTCAGCTGTGTCCCACTGTCTTTTAAGCTCTTTCCGCCTGGCTGCTTTTTTGAACAGGACCAGGGGATTTGCTGTCTTTCTGTCGGCAGGGAAAACGCCCAGCTGTTCAAACAGCCTGTATAGCTGATTTATACTTGCGCCCGACATAAATTTTCTGCGTGCTTTTCCGTCATGCCATGCTGCTTCTGCAAGGGCTGCGGCCCTGGGAAACAGCTGATGATCAAGCCGCTCGCGGTTGGGAACCCATTCAGTCCATAACGGAGCTTCGATTCCCAGAATATTGCCTGAAGCAATAAGTTTTTCGTAATCATATGCGGCAGTATAAACATCCTTCAGTGAAGAAAACCTGTGTGAATGGTCCAGATAAAGCTTCCGGTAATCCGATATGATCCCTTTTCCGCCGGTACTGATAAATTCAGCGAAATTCTTTTTCTTTCTGAACCAGTACTGAATAAGTATCTCTTTATTAACTCCGGGATATATTGCCTCATTCCAGCATATGATTTTTTTACCGAGGCTTTCGGCATATTTCCTTATTTCTTCATTAAACCAGTGCTGCAGTTCCCTGAAGCTTTCCAGCCCAAGCCGTTCTTTTCTTTTACGGCATTCACTGCAGTTTTCCCAGCGTTCTACAGGGACTTCGTCTCCGCCGATATGAATATATTCAGCCGGGAAAACTTCCGAGATTTCCTTTATTATGTTTCTGCAGAATTCAAGGGTACTGTCCTTTCCGGGACACATTACGTCCCTGATAATGCCGAAATCACATCCGACTTTGTATTCTCCGCCTGTACAGCCGAGTTCCGGATAACTGGCAAGAGCTGCAAGACTGTGACCCGGCATTTCAATTTCGGGGATAATCTGCATATTGTAGTCAGATGCAAGCGCAATAATTTCCGACAGTTCGCTTTTCCGAAAAAACCCGCCGTGCGGGGAATCCCTGTAAGTCCTGGGATTTTTACAGCTGACCATTGTTTTTTCCCTGACCGATCCTTTAAGCGTCAGTTCCGGGTATTTGCTGCTTTCAAAACGCCAGCCCTGGTCTTCGGTCAGATGAAGGTGCAGTGTGTTGATTTTAAACATCGCCAGCACAGGAATAAGGCGTTTTATTTCATTTACACCGTGGAAATGTCTGCAGACATCGATCATAATACCGCGCCAGGAAAAAAGCGGTGAATCCTTGATCTGGAGATACGGCAGTTTTTTCATGTAAATAATAAAAAGCTGTTTGACTGTCAACAACCCGTTTACAAGGCCCCTTTCCGATGA
>CAZKOK010000326.1:0-5209 GCA_964554355.1 uncultured Spirochaetia bacterium
AAGCAGAATGAGCCCTTGCGTCCGGAGGGGATAAGCAGAGTAAAACTGCCGCCATTTTCATCCGCGCATTCGGCAAGGCTTCGTCTGCTGTTATAGAATACATCACCTGTGATTTTTACGCTGATGCCGTCTTTGTCTTCCTCAATTTCATCAGCACGGAAACAGAGACTGTACTTGCCGTCTTTCATAGCAGTATCAAAGCCGAAAGGCAGGGTTTTACCGTTTTTGACTTCAACATTTACAGAGTTCACCTTTAAAGGCGAAAGTATTTCCATTGACAGAAGCTCTGAAGGATTTGAGTAAACATCACGGGTCCTGCCGAACTGGATTATATTCCCCTTGTTTACAATCGCCGTATAATCGGCCAGGGCAAGAGCGTCTTCCGGATCGGTAAGCGACATGATTGTCGTTTTGCCGTAGAGGTTTACAATCTGCTTTATGAAAATCCTGATTTCTTTTTTAATCTGCGGGTCAAGGTGTACCAGCGGTTCATCAAAAATGAAAAGGTCGACATCATTGGCCCTTTCCCTGCCGATTGCCGTAAGCTGCTTGATGCCTTCCGGCAACTCGTTAAGTTTTTTATCAAGATAGAGGGGATCAATTTTAAGTTCTTCAGTTATTTTCCTGATTATGAACGGAATACTTTCCGGGTCCTTTTTCCGGGTCTTGAGAGGAAAGGAAATGTTGCCCCCGGTATCCATATTCGGAAAAAGGGCGTAATCCTGGAAAACATAGCCGATCCTCTGCTGACCGACAGGAACATCATCGGAATTTTTCCCGCCGATCAGAATATTTCCGGCAACCTTCTGATGCAGTCCGGCAATTGTACGCAAAAGTGTGGTTTTCCCTGAACCGCTCGGACCGAGTATGGCCGTCGTCTTTCCGGCAGGCAGTTCAAGAGAGACGGGACCTAATTCAAAATTCCCGATTACTGTTTTAAGCTTCCTGATCTCAACATTCAGCGATGGACCTATATCTCCTAAGAATTCATTTTTTCTGGAATTTATATAATCCATTAAATCGGAATGAAGGATCCTGACAGCCGACCCGATCCTGAAAGCGGGCAGTTTCTTTTCACGGATCATGTTGTAAATCATCTGGTTGCTCAGATTGAGAAAACCGGCAACCTCCTTTATCGTCAGGGCCCTGTCGTTTGTATCCATTTCCATCTCTTTCGTTAATCATACTATAAAACCATGGAAAGGCAAACCGGGAAATATTCAGAATTGGCTGCTGATAAAAATGGGGTAGAGGTACGGGGAGATCTGCTGCAAGCTTTGATAGCCCTTACAATTAATGTAGCAGGCGTCAGTGATCGCTGACGCCTGCAGAGATATGCTGTGAAAAATGGCAAAATTATTGGGTGTGATTTACTGAAATATAAATGAATT
The DNA here is from genome assembly GCA_964554355.1 of uncultured Spirochaetia bacterium. GTDB lineage: Bacteria > Spirochaetota > Spirochaetia > CAZKOK01 > CAZKOK01 > CAZKOK01. The sequence goes on from CAZKOK010000326.1 coordinate 1,392, forward strand.
TAAATATGACACAACCCGCGTGCCAGCGATCGTTGGCACCTGCAGATGTTTTTTCCTTAGATACCTTCCATCCGAGAAATCGCCCCGTGCCTATACCCGATACAATCAGCGGCCACATTAAATAGAAAGCCGGTTAATCAGGCGGCTGTCTCATTTTTAAAAAAATTTGATTGTCGAATCTCACCTTTTGGAATATGCTTGTAATTAATATAGCCCCTTATTTAAGGAAAAAAATATGGATAAAAAGATACTGAATCAGTTCAAAGCTTTTCTGATGTCTCACCAGGTCGGACATGATCCTGGCGGATATATCGATAAACTTTCAAGAATCGCCATGGCGAAACCGGAAAAATGGGACGGCAAGCTTCCTGCTGCCACAGGATTCAAGCCTGATCTTGATCAGTGCAAGGTTGCAGTAGCTACGCCGAAAAAACCGATAATTCCCTGGTGGTGGTATGTGACCCAGAAAGAGCCTGTGCCTACGGTAGTCGAAGATATTTTCAAAAATATCAGCTTCGATTTCTGCCTGGTATACCCGCAGGGGAACATCTGGATATATATTATTGTTGAACCTGAAAAAGAGACACTTGAACTTCTTAAAAACCAGGATAATCTGCGCGCATTCATGCTGATGAGTATAATCAACAAGAACATCACTTCGCATAAAAGGGACAGTGCCAGACTCAGGCTTGGTCAGATGCTTAAATCAAAGGATATTAAAAACATTCTTACTTTCGCCATGTACGGCAGCAAATACAAATACAAGGACCAGATTCCCAAGAACCTGCCGACGGTAGAGCATATTCTTGATTCTTCCGGCACTAACTGGAAAATCACGGTGCCCGGACTGAAGCAGTATTTCCTTCATTTCAAGGACCTGCTGGCTACGTTCTTCGGGCATGTTATGTAGACTATTTTTGAGAACATACATCCGGAATACCTCACGCGACGACGCTACGGAAAGACGATGCTACGGGTGGTAAGGGCTTCAGTGAGGAAATATTTCAAGTGAAGGTTGAAGAAGTGTTTCTCACAGAGCCCACAGAAGCACAAAGAGAAAAGACAGTTTTTTATTTCGGAGGAAAGATAAAAAAATGGATGATTATATTACACTGTTCAGCGAATTTTACCCGGGAAAAAGAAAAAAGGCATGATTTATTTTATTACGGGTCCCGGTGGAGTGCGCAAATGAAATACATATGTCCATTAATTGTTGTAAACGATATTCAGATCTCAGGAAAATTTTATGAAGATGTCATGGGACAGAAAGTCAAATTCGATTTCGGCGTAGACATTCAGTTTGAAGGGGATTTCTCGATCCATGATAAAGAACATTACCGGAAACTGATGGGAAAGGATCCCTTCAGTATATCTCATCGTTCAAACAGCTTCGAACTCTATTTTGAAGAAGATGATATTGAAAATGCATTCAGCCGGATAAAGGAAAGCGGTGCTGAAATAATCCATGAAATATGCGAACAGCCCTGGGGGCAGAGGGTCGCCCGGTTTTATGATCCGGACGGACATATTATTGAAATCGGAGAATCGCTGGAATCGGTTATTGTGCGGTTCTTTAAGAATGGAACAGGCGTTGAGGAAATATCAGTGAAAACAGGATTGTCTGCTGATTTTGTACAGACTGCGCTTAGGGATAGAATTACGGATTATGGAAATAAAAATGGAAATTGACTTCAGAAAACTGCATGCGGATGAAGCCCCCCCGACGGATCTCTTGCTTCTTGCCGATCCGTCAGAAAAACTCGTAAAACAGTACCTTAAGAAAGGGACCTGCTATGTCGCGGAATATGAAAAGGTGGTTATCGGCGCGGCCATTGTAATGGGGACAGGCCCCGGAACGGTTGAAATAATGAATATTGCTGTGCGTGAGGATTTTCAGAATAAAGGAATCGGAAAACAGTTTTTATTGTTTCTCATTGATGAAATAAAGAAGGGCAAGGCCCAAAGGATCGAAATCGGAACGGGTAATCCCGGAGTTGTCCAGATGCTTCTGTATCAGAAGTGCGGGTTCAGGATTATGGGTGTCGATTTTAATTTTTTCAGAAGGAATTATCCTGAAAGGATTTATGAAAACGGGATTGAATGCAGGGATATGATAAGGATGAAGATTGACCTTTAGGAATTACTCACGCGACGACGCTACGACGCGACGGTTTTAAGTGAAAGCGGGAGGGGCTTCCGGGGAAATGGGGACAGACCCGATTTTCTCTAATTGGAAATTGTTATCAGTTTTCCTGAAAAACATTAAGCATTAACGCTGATTCAGGCCTCGGTTTTTAAAATTGACAGAAACAATCATCACAACTAAACTGATTCAATAAAAATGAAAACTGATAAACAAACATGAGGTAAACAATATGAAAAAATTGGTAACTTTTTATTCCGAGGGATCGGAAATCGCTGCGGACCTTTATCTGCCTGCGGGAATAAAGGAAGACGGCAAATTGCCCGCCATTATTTTCTGTCACGGATTTGCCGGAATCAGGGAGATACTGCTACCGGACTTTGCCGAATGTTTTTCCGCGAACGGATTCGCCTGCCTGGTATTTGACTACAGGGGATTCGGAGATTCGGAAGGGGACCGCGGTGCAATCATTCCCTATAACCAGATGCGTGACATACGGAATGCAATTACATTCATGCAGTCCCTGGAAAATGTTGATCCGGAAAAAATCGGTCTGTGGGGAACGTCATTCGGCGGTGCGAATGCGATTTATACTGCAGCAAATGATGAAAGGGTGAAATGCATTACAGTGCAGATTGCCTTCGGTGACGGTGAACGTGTCATTACTGGACCGATGTCTGAAGAAGAAAAGGCGAAATTCAAAAGGAGCCTTTACAAACAGTGGAAGAAATCCGTCGTCAATAACAGGGTTCTGGGTCTGTCCCCGAAAAACATTCTTGCGGACGAACAGTCACAGGCTTTTCTTGATGAAATAATAAAGGAATTCCCGAAAGCGGATGTTGAAATCCCGATTCTGACAATGCTCTATACAATGGAATTCAAACCTGAAGACTATATCGGCAAACTCAATATTCCGGTCCTGATTATTGGCGCAGAAAAGGATACCGTTAATCCGAAGGAAGAATCGGAAGCTCTTTATGCAAAAGCAAATGAACCGAAAGAACTGGTTATTGTTCCGGAAACTACTCATTATGAAATATACAAGGAGCCGTTTTTCAGGGAAGTAAGCAGCAGACAACTTGAATGGTTTGAAAAGTACCTGAAATAGTATGCTTAAATGGTGATATAAAGCATGTACACGAAAAGTTCCGAATATTATGATCTGATTTACGGCGACAACAAGGATTACAAAGGCGAGTCGGAAGTCGTGATCAGATTTATTGACAAGTATAATCCCGGGGCAAAAACCCTTCTGGATGTCGGCTGCGGTACGGGCGGGCATGATAAATATCTGGTGCAGAAATATCAAGTGGAAGGCCTTGGTCTGGAATATGTTTATGATGAAAAAGGGCTTACGGGACGGGGCCTGCATGTGGGGATTAAATAATACATTCTGAAGATATGGGTCTGAATACACTCTGGCTTGCTTATTCTAAACCGAAGATTATCATTGATATTTTTTTACTTACTGCACATATTGAAACCTTGAGTATCCTGGCCGTCGGTTACGGCGAGGATAAGCCAAAACCGGCAGACCATAATGACGGTTCAAGAAAACCAATCGAAAAAACAGTATCATTCAATAAATTCAAATTAATAAGAGTTGTCAGGTCTACAATTTCCGGGAATAGTAGATTTTCAATACAAGCATCAGCGTTAACTGGAATACCGCACA
>CAZKOK010000327.1:0-5208 GCA_964554355.1 uncultured Spirochaetia bacterium
TATGCGATATATATGAAATTGATGGAACAGAAGTCAAAAAATATCTTACTTTGAAATATCAGCAGAATGTTATGGAACCGCAGGTCCTTGTAGATAAATATTTCAGCGAATATGCAACAGTCAAGACCGCTGATAAATATATAGAAGAGTTGTATATCAGACAAAATGATATTAAAACATATGATCAGGCGCTCGATGAACTTGTTGAAAAAGAATTGAGTGAAGCTGTCAAAACGGTTCAGTCAAAACTTGATCATTTGGTAGGCCAAACCGCAGAATACCAGAGCGCATATACTATACCGTCAGTACTGCTTCCAACTGAAATATCTGTTCCAATTCCACTTAAACTGTATCTGAAGCCGGGTGATAATGACAAATGGTGTATCATAGATGCAACAAATCCGTTTGATGTCCGTGAGTATTGGGGAAGTCCCGAAAACGGAACATCGGGAATTGATGCGATCCGGAGTGCAATCACGAATGCCTGGAAGGATTTTATTAAAAACAACAGAAATCCGAAAGGCCGTGTTGCGGCGCAAATGCCTGCATGGATCGGTTTTCAGGAATATTTTGGCGCCAGCGGCATGTATCAGAGGAACAAAATATGGAATGAAGAATCCGATGGCATGTCATCATCTGATTTTCATAATATATGGCTGAACATTGTTGGCGCAGTAACAGGTTTGGCAGCTATAATTACCGCATTTACCCCTGCAGCGCCGATTGCAACACCGGCATTGCTTGCTATATCAGGAGGAGCTACAGCCGCGGCAGCTACTTTAAGACTGGTTGACAGGGCTTCGCATGGAACATTCAAGTGGGACCTTGAAACCGTAACCGACATTCTTGATATTGTGGGAGGATTGGCGCTCGCAGCCGGAGGAATAATGGGGCTTGCCGGTAAATTGCTGAATTATGCAGGAAAGACAATAAAAATACTGCAGGTTGGCACAGGGTTTCTGTTAAAGCTTGAAATTGCGGAGTCGATGCTTGATATTGCCGGAGGACTGATTGTTGAAGCAGGAATAATATCACAGATAATTCAAATCAATAATAATCCGAACATAGATGCTGACGAAAAACGAAAAAGGATCAGAGCTCTTGTTTCCAAGGCAATGATAACGGGTGGAATGGTCCTCTTGAACGTGATATCCAATGTCAGTGATATAAAAAGGCTGCAGGCTGAAATCAGGCTGAAGAACAATACTGTAAAAATGAATGCTCCTGATGCAACAAAAAATCTTGACCTGGAAGCCAAAATGGACATGTACATCAATAGCAGGAATGCAAATACCCAGGCCATATCAGATGACATGAAGCTTAAGATAAAAGAAACATTCGGGGATTCATTTGATACATCAAGGATGGATGACTTTGAAAAAGCTTTTACGAATGCAAAGACAAAGAACAACTGGGATGATGTTAAGGACATAATTGGCAAGGATGCGAATTCAATAAAGAGTACTCTTAATAAAGGGCAATATTATTTTGTACCGGCTCAGAACGGAAGATCGGCAAAGATAGTAAGAAAACAGGGAACAACAGGAGATAATATTTATCTTTCAGTTGATTCAGGTGGAAAAGTGCAGTTTGGCGAATATCTGCATCTGAGGATCAATGATCAGGCTGCATTTGCACGGAATATGAATAACGCCTTTGGCAATTTCAATCTTCAGGTTCCGAAAGACCATATACGACATCATTTGAATACTGTTGAGACATGCCGCGACGAGGATCTGTTCAGGATTGCCAGAGAAGTGGGGTCACCGTATAATACTGATGCGGTTTCAAACGGAGCGGTATTGCCTCTGAAAGGCAAACGATTGCAGGGGGAAGAACTGGAAAAACTATTAGGTTCAGGAGCAGAATTTAATGCTGTAAAGTATTATAATGATCTTCCATTCGATCCAGGAGGATCGCATACTAGATATAATCAGATAAATAGTGATACGGCAAAAACAATAACCAGAGATTTGGTGAAAAGCTATAATGAAGAATTGGGAGCAAATTTCAAATCATTGGATGACGTTAAAAATGCAGTCATGGATAATACAGAATTGTTTGAAGCTTTTGTGGATGATCTTGCCCAGGCTACGAAAGACTGCGAAACTCAGATGTGGAAAGTTTTACGTGGATGGGGAAAAAATAATGTTTTGAATTAGTGAGTAACTTTAAACATTACTTGATGTATGTTAAGTTTATTGATAGGATGATTTAATGGAAAAGAAAATACTTGCATATTCTATTTACTCGGATCTGGAGAGATTTAAAAATCTTGACTGGAAAGAAGATGCATTACTTGAACCTCCTGAAAACCAGCAATATGGAACACTTTTTTCAGAAACCGAAGATTTCAATTTGCCAGCAACATTATTTTTCAGAGCTTTCTTTTCAACAATGAAAGGAATTGATTTCCCTGCGAATGATGTCAGCTGGCCGATAATGTCAAAACGAATGTATGATGTACTATTGTCTTTTGGTGATTTTCCACATCGGGCTTATCCATGCGTTATGGTCAATATTGAAGATCCCGGGGGAGGAGAATGGGACGGTAAAAGTATTCCTGATCCGAAATACTGCCGTAATGATTATATAGCCGTCCAATTAACCGAGTATGCAGACATATTTGATTTTGAAAGATCGGAATATGAAAAAGGGACCAGAATTAATCCTGATCGGATTCGTGTCGTACACAAATTAGCAGTGAGAGTCCCGCTAAACGGGCTTCCTCACATATTCAGAATAAAAGAGGAAAGATTAAATTTATATATCAGACCAGAAGTAAAATCTGCATTTGAAAAAGCAGGACTGAAAGGTATTAATTATATGTTTCCATTATATGATGAATAAAGAACCTTTAGCTTATGTAATATACTGGAATTCTGATCGCTTTAAAAATCTTGACTGGGATGATGATGCCTTGTTTGAACCTCCTGAGGATCGTTATTATAATACAATCTTTTCTGATATTGATGAACTTAATTTACCCGAAAAATTATATTTCAGGGCTTTCTTCCCTACATTGAAAAAATCGGACTATCCTGCAAATGATGTTTTCTGGCCAATCATGTCAAAGAGAATGTATGATATCGTTGTGTCATTTGGCGATTTTCCTCACAGAACCTATTCTTGTGTTATGGTAGACATAACAGACCCTGAAGGCGGAAACTGGGATGGGAAAAGCAATCCGGATCCTAAATACTGTAATTATGATTATGTTGCAGTACAGATTACTGAGTATGAAGATATTTTTGATTTTGAGAGATCAGAATATGAACCGCACTTTCTAAATCCGGAGGAAGTCGGAACGGTTATGAAACTTGTTCTAAAAGAACCATCTGCAGGATTACCTCATATATTCAGGCTAAAAGAGCAAAGGCGTGATTTATTTATCAGGCCGGAAGTAAAAAAAGCATTTGATGAAACCGGGCTTAAAGGTATTTTATACGGCAAATATTTTCAATGAATAAATATCCCATCGCATTTGAAATTGGCATTAATTACAACAGATTTAATAATTATGACTGGGATGAAGATGCTTTATTTGAACCTCCGAAAAACCGTTCGTATGGTACTCTTTTTTCAGAAACTGAAGATTTTGATTTACCAGCAACTTTATACTTTAGGGCTTTTTTCACAACTCAGCACCAACAAGTACCGGATTTACACCCACAGTCCCAAAATTGAGACGGGTGCCGCTAATCAAACCGCGGCCGGAAATTTGAATTTCCCTTCTGGTAAAATTTTCATAATCCTGAATTCATTCATCAAAATTACCCGCAAACCATACAGCCTGATCTTCGGTGTTCATTAACACGCCTGATCCGGGCTTCATGGATCTGATTCCTGGATTTATCCTCTGAAACCCGAACTCCATCCAGTACTTCGTTTGGAGTAAGTAAACCATGTACAGAATGTGGACGAACTTCATTATATTCCTTAATCGCTTCCGGCAGATATCTTTCAAGAGATTTAAAATCCGGAAAATTTTTCAGATAAAGAAACCTGTACTTCAGAATTTTGTTGTAAGCCTCGACCATGCTGCGGACAGAATATTATGTTTTAAAGCATAACAGGCAAGAGAACGTACAGACCAGCCGGTATACTTTTTATCAGTCAGCAAGTTCTTCATTTTGTGCACTTCGTTTTTCGTAAGCTGATTCGACCATGCCTTAACGCATTTGAAGAAAGCTGAATCGATGCATTTATGTTTGACAGAGTTCTTCCAGTTATGGAATGTTTTTACTGATATGGAGAAAAAGCGAACGGCGCGGGGGAGACCTATAGACTTTTTCACTTTGATAATTTAATTGACAATCAGTTCCCTGGATTGAATGAACATTTTTTTAGGTAGTTTCAACAGCTTTATTTTTATGTCACGCAGATACAAAGCGGCTTTGAAGAGTTTTACGGCTTTGGTGTTTTTGATGAATTCTTTTGCAATCTTAATTTTTTCTTCGAGCTGGTTTTTTGATTCAAGGTAAAAAATGGATGTGAAGCCGGAGTTTCTGAACCTGTGCAATGTTGATTTCGGGATTTTGTGAATAATTTTATCGGGAGCGATATCAAGCGATACTGCTATTTTCAGATCAGTGTGGTAGGTGTTATAGGACATTGGACGAAACCTTTTTATATATTTATTTAATTAGAAGAAGCTATTTATCGAAGAACTTGTTTATTTCTTCAATGGAAAGTTCTGTTAATCCGGCGATTTCTTCCGAAGAATACCCGTTTTTATGCATTTTGAGTATTATTTTCTTTTTTTCCTGCTCAATACCCTGTTCAATAAGTTTTTCATTATATGCTTTCATTTTCGTGGCAAGCATGGATTTAACCTCCATAACATCTTCCTAAAGATATCGTATCTTTCTCCGGAAGTCCAGACATCGAAGACAAATAATTATTGAACCAGTTGGCAAATTCCGTCAGCACATTGGGCTGCTCTTCGCTGATTATTTCGATAATTTTATCAAGTTCAGACTGGATATCTTCCGGACTGGAATTTTCAATATAGAACAATGCCGAAACAGCGTTTTTTATCTTTGTCAGGCTCTGTTTGGAAATTTCGTTTTCCAGTACCGGATAATAGGAAAAGCAGGGAATATATTTTTCGGGGACCGTTTTTTCAATCATGTTTCGTATCTCGGTTTCAGCAGTCCATTTCGGATCTCCTGAATAAAGAAGCACCGGAAATGTGGCAGGCAGTTT
>CAZKOK010000328.1:0-5201 GCA_964554355.1 uncultured Spirochaetia bacterium
GGATTATATAACATGCAATTCCCATACTCAGCGAATAGGTCCGGTATTTCACAGGCGCAGCAAGAATCCTGTTAAGGGTGCCGTCTGTTCTTTCTTTTACGGTAGATGAACAGATTAAGCTTCCCTGAATCAGAATAAAGAAAAGAATCATTCCGATCGCATAGAAACCTTCACTGCTGCTTCCTGTACTCATGTTTATCAGAAAAAAAAGCACAAGAAATCCCAGCACAGGCGCTGCGAACATCAGTATCCATGAAGATTTCTTTTTAAAATTCCGTGCAAGAAAACCGGAAATCAATACAGCTGCAGCATTCATCTGTTTTTCCTCCCTCTTCTGACTATAAGCACCGCCAGCAGGACAAATACCGTTCCCGGAACCAGGCAGACAAGAAAAGCAGTAATGATGTTTTCAGTTCTGCCGGAATATACCAGATCATTCAAAGCAAGATTTACCCACCTTACCGGAGATACAACAGAAATTTCCTTAAGAAATCCTTTATCGGGTATTTTGAAATATCCACCGCCCAGAAAAATCAAAAGCGGAAAGAATGTATTAAGGAGACCGTTTGCAGCTTTTTCGTTTTCAAAGGCTACGGCAATTACTGATCCCAGCGAGGTTGAAAAAAAAGCAAGTGCTGCAACAAGAAGCAGCAGAAGTACAATATCCGATCCGTAATTGATGCTTAAAACGAGTCTGCAGATAAACATTATGACCATGCATAATGAAACAAGAATTACAAAGGATGATGCCAGCTTTCCCAGATATACACTCGTCATTGATACCGGGGATATCTTAAGCCGCATTTCTGTATTATACCTGCCTTCGTTTTTTATAAGCCAGGTGGAAATAAAGCCGCCCAGTACCGCAGCCATTGTCAGAATCGTAAGTCCGAAATATTCCATTGCCCCGGGCATCCCCGGATCAGCCTCAAATACAGCATAAAGTCCCTGGCCGAGAATAAAAACCAGAAACACAGGCGCAAAGATAAAAATCATCAGGGTAACAGGGCTCTTGATCAGATATCTGAACTGCTGACGCATTATAATTAAAACAGTTCCCATTTACTGCACTCCTCTTTTCAGTCTCTTAATGACCGGCCTGTCAGATTCAGGAACACGGTCTCGAGTGACGGTACATCCGCACGGATATCCGCTACCACAGCATTGCTTTTCCCGAGAATATCAATAATCTGATTAATATTATGGATTCCGACATCATTGGTTATTGTCACTGTCTGATCATCACCCACGACACTCCGGACCCCCGGTATTGTTTCAAGACTTTGTCTGTTTATTGAAACAATATTGGCAATTTTGATTACAAGTCTGCCTGCATCCATAATCAGAGCCTGAAGTTCCTGATTTGTCCCTTTGGCAATTATTTTTCCCTTGTCAAGAATGGCAATTCGGGTACACAGTTCTTCAGCTTCCTCCATGTAATGGGTCGTATAAATTACCGTCTTGCCCGATTTGTTCAGATTTGATATTGAATGGAGAATATGGTTCCTGGACTGGGGATCTATGCCTGCTGTCGGTTCATCAAAAAACAGGATCTCCGGATTATGGGCGATCCCGCAGGCGATGTTCAGGCGCCGTTTCATTCCTCCGGAATATGCATTTGCCGCTTTGTCGGCTGATTCTGTAAGCCCTGTAAAATCAAGAGCCATTTCCACGGCTTTTTTCAGGTCCCTGCCTTTTATACCGTAAAGACTAGCAAAAAACCTGACATTATCCCTGCCGGTAAGTTTTTCATAGAATGATAATTCCTGCGGAACAAGACCGATAAGTCTTTTTATTTCCATGGCCTTTTTTGAATATTCCACGTCCCTGATCTGAAGCATTCCCCTGTCCGGCTTCATCAGACCGGCCAGCATATTGATAAAAGTGGACTTTCCGGCCCCGTTCGGACCAAGGAGCCCGAAAAATTCCCCATCCTTTATTTCAAGCGAAACATTGTTAACTGCCGCCACATCGCTGAATGATTTTAAAAGGCTTTCAATCCTGATCATATTCTCCGCCCTCCTTAAGGCAAGCTTTATGATTCAATGATAGGAAAAGAAAGATCAGAAAAACAGAGTAATAAGTAATATTCGCATGTGACAAAAGTAATATCTCACGCTACGACGCAACGACGCTACGGGCTGAACAATAAAAGAAAACCAAAAGAACTTCCGTGATATATAAATCTTTCACGAAAGTTATTATAGCTTTCGTTGCCCGTCCCATTCGTAGCGTCGTAGCGTCGTTGCGTCGTAGCGTGAGGTTAATTTGAATAGAAGGATTTATTTAATTCCCCGGTTTTTTTCCCGTAAGGTAATAAACAGCAATCTGGGTGCGCTGCTTAAGGTGCAGTTTTGAAAGTATGGAGTTGATATAATTTTTAACCGTGCCTTCGGACAAAAACATTCTTTCTGATATTTCCCTGTTGGAAAGTCCTTCTGAAATTAGTTTTACGATATCAGCTTCCCTGTCTGAAAGGTCTGACAGATCGGCTTTATCCTTCCCGGCGCTTTGCTGTATTGTTTTAAAAACCCGGTCCTGAAAAACATTATGGCCAAGAGCTATCATTCTTATTGCATTTTTTATTTCCTCGACTCCGGCACCTTTCAGAATGTAACCTTTTGCACCTTTATCAATTGCCTGCTTTACAAGATCATCATCATCAAAAGTTGTCAAAACAAGGACTTTTGTCTGCGTGCGGCTGCAGATAATTCCGGCTGCTTCCACTCCGTTTTTTACGGGCATTCTGATGTCAAGAACGGCAACATCAATTTCCCGGCTTATGCATATGTCTGCCGCTTCCTTCCCGTCGGAGGCGACAGCAGCCAGAAGGAAGTCCTTTTCGTTTTTGATAATTATTTCCAGGGCTTCCCTGATAAGAGGATCATCGTCTGCTATAAGTATCCTTACCTGCATTTTTATCACCTCAACCGGCATCTGCCGTGCTTTCTTCTTCAATATCCATAAGCATTATAACGGAAAATCCGCGCGAAGTGTCGGTAATAAATGAACCGCCGGTTTCGCGGGTCCTTTTTTCCATTCCGGAAAGCCCGAATCCGAATTTTATTTTCTGACTGTAGATACCTTCATTTCTGAATTCTATTTTTATGATTTAATTCATAATTTCAATTGTAAAATAAAATTCCCTGCCGTCACCGTATTTGAGAAAGTTTGTCAGCGCTTCTTTCAAATTCAGTGATACAAGCTCCCATATTTCAGGAGGGATTATTCTGCACCTTTTTTCATCTGCTGTGAAGATTGTTCTTATATCATTATTGTTCATAAATTCATTCATCTGCTGTTTGAGTGTTATCAGGCCCATGTCACCGCTTACGGGTTTCAGGGATTTAATTGACATCCGGATATTTTCCATTCCTTTCCTTAAGACATTTTTGGTAATTGAAATGATTTTACCGGCCTTTTCCGGATTGTCTTTAAGCAGGATCTCCGCAGCATCAAGCTGCATGATGCTGCCCGTAATTGTGTGACCAAGTTCGTCATGAAGCTTCTGGGCTATCCGGTCCCTTTCAAGAAACACGGCAAGGTCCCTGTCCGAAATACCGGCTTCCCTGACCTTATCAAGTTTTCGGCCTGATTCCAGTATTTCCTTTTCCAGCTGCTCAATTTCCTTCTGTCTGCCGCCGCTAATTTTTATTATTCTGTTTTCCGACAGGGATACAGTGATGCCGGCAGCAAAAGCTGCAGCATATAAAAGCATCCCTGTGCTTTCCATTCGAAAAAAAGGAAATATGACTGTAATTGAAATAATTATTTTGGTCAGAATTCTTTCCCTGAAAAAAGCAGGAAACAAAGCAAAAGGCAGAAGCAGAAAAATATCTGAAAAAATGAAGGAAAAACCAATAACAGCAGCTGCCTGAAAGATACTTACAGAATAAACAATAACTTTTTTATCCGATATTCTCCGGGCAAAAACCAGACAAAGAAAAGCAAGCAGCAAAGCAAACGCAGGTCCTGAAAAAAACCCCGCGGCAATTACATAGTGAATAAAAACAAGAATACAAGCAGCGCTTTGCAGAAAAATCATTTCAATAACAATCCCGTAATGTAATGATACACTCCCGCCATCCCCATGGCAAGTCTCACGCTACGACGCTACGGGACCTCTTGAAAGGTAAATTAAATTACTACCCTGAAATTATACTTTTTCACGGAAGTTATTGGTATTTTCATGAACCATCCCGCCCGTAGCGTTGTAACGTCGTAGCGTGAGGTCTTTCCTGATAATTTCATTTGACAAGAGTCATTTACTCTGTAAAAATGACAGCAATGAAAATATGCGCAGCGTCAGTTGCCACTGATGATTATTATCCGATAATAGACAAACACATCCCCGGGGGTAATTCTCTCAATTTTGCCGCCCAGTGTGCATATCTCGGGCATGACGCTTCTTTCCTGGGGGCTGTAGGAAAAGACAGGATGGGAGACTGGCTTGTCAAAAACATTCCGGGTCTTGGGGTCGACTGCTCCCATCTGCACCGGAAAGAAGGGAATACTGCTTCCAATGTCCTTCAGATTACCGGAGACGGTGAAAGGTTTAATTATCCGGAAGACTGGAACGGCGGGATTTATGAAAAGTATGTCTTTACAGATGACGACTGGGATTTCATCAACAGTCATGACGCATTCATGATAACCCTGTACGATCCGAATTTCCGCGAGTTTATCAAACGGAAAAAGAATTCACTTTATACCACGGTTGACTGCCTCGACAGTCCTGATCTTAAGCTTCTGGAAGAAGTGCTTCCCTATCTGTCTGCTGTTCAGTTTGAAGCACCGGCCGGCTGGGCTGATGACATCTTAAATCTGAGCAAAAAATACGATACAGTAATTATCCACACAAGGAATGCCCTGGGAAGCGCTGTATTTCATAAAGGAAAAACCTTCAGCCAGTCCGCTGTTCCTGTAAAAAAAATAACTGATACAACCGGCTGCGGCGATACATTCCATGCCACTTTCACATGCAGCTTTCTTGAAGGGAAAAACATTGCGGATTCGCTTTCCAGAGCCGCCGCACAAGCATCTGAAAGACTCTGCCATTACGGCGGCATAAAAATAAATCCCAAACTGTTACAGCAATTTTAAATTTAGTGGAAGGTTTTTCGTTATGAACGGAAATAAGGCATGAAATCAGGATTTCATGCCACACTTTCCTTATTATAAGTATGTGAAGGCAGGCAATT
>CAZKOK010000329.1:0-5160 GCA_964554355.1 uncultured Spirochaetia bacterium
TACAAAGCATTACAGCAAGAAGCAAAGCGCAAAAAGCAACAATCGCTGTAAGAGAACTAAAAAAGGGTGTTTTTACATGCTTCTGCATATTAAGGATATATCAGATATTGATTAGTTTTTCAATAAAAAGGTGATTACGGGAATTATAAATTATGAATCACGGATGGCACGAATGGGCCCATGAATGACACGAATATATGGTGTCAGCGATCGCTGAAGCATGACTTTCTATATTCTCTTAAGCAGTTCCCGGCGGCTGTCTGATTCAAGGGAAAACAGTATCCGGAAATATAGCAGCAGTGAAATTACGGAAAGAAGAATACTTACCGGATAATTCCGGTTGAATTCAGAACCTGCATAAAGCAGAGGTACAGCGAACGGCAGTATGGATACTGGGTTAAGGTTTTTACTGCAGGGGGATATGTGTATGATAATCAGGGAAACAGGAAGGCTTAAGGATATTGGAAGAACCGCAAAGTGAATAAAGGATAAACATGATGCGGGATCATTAAAACATGAGAAAACAAATACAAATAATACAGGTGAAATATACAGAAAATACTTCAGGTGTTTGCGGATAATAATCTTTCGAAGATCTGTGCAGCTGTTAAGCAGTCTGATTAATGCTGTTTTTTCATGTCTGAATACTGAAAATACTGCAGGCGCTGCGATTATAGATACTGTAAAAACGGCAAGATATCTTCCGCCCTGCGATTCGGCTCTGTATGCCAGTGAAATAATAATATAAATAACTGCGGCTGCTGCGGAAAAAAATAATATTCCGGGTTTTCTCAATGCAGAAGAGGATTTTGATTCCTCTTTTTGAATATATCTGCCGAATATCCGGATATCAATAAAAAGCAGAAAAAACAGCAATATCAGTCTTGCTGTCATATCTGCCAGCAGAACGGGGACGGAGTTGCCTGCGAACGGATTGTAAAAAACACTGAATATTATATTTCCTGAAAAGTATGACAGATCTATGCTGAAACTTCCGGCAGTTGTTATTACTTCCGGGTGTCCTTCAATAAAATTATACTGCGGATTCAGGTATACGAGCGATAAAAAGACAAAATAGAAGACGACTGAAAAAATGCTTACCAGGATTTTTTTTCTGTTGATCAGTGCTGAAAAACTCTTTAATAAAATATCAATAATCAGGATTGTAAAAACAACGGAAAGCAGTCTGAAAATACTGTACGGCAGCTGCAGGATAAAAACTGCAAACGGGATTATAAAAAGCAGATAAATTACAGAAAGCGGTGTAAAAACGATACCAAGCGAACGGGCCGTATATAATTTTCTGATATCGACAGAAGCAGTTCTGAAAACAGCCGAGTACGGCAGGAGATGATCATATCTGTTTATATAAAGAAACCAGCTTAAAAGAATAAATATCAGGTAAAAATTCATACTGAAAAATGGCATAAACTGTACAGCTATCCCGGTCATGCCTTTGCCGGACAGTCCGCTAAAATATGCAGCATTGAAAGCATATTCAAAAAAAAGAATGCAGAGTGCAACAATGCAGGCAAATGTAAAAGATCTGTTATCAGGATTGGTCTTAAGACTCCGTGAAAAATACAGTGAAAAGAACTTTCTTAAATCCATTTGCATAGATCTCCGGACTTGCGGTCTGACTTGTTTATCTGCAGATAACGGGTTTCCAGATTACCGCAATTTTCCGCTATTGACTGCATGTCACTGTCTTCCTGCTTTCGGCCGTTCGTTAAAAATACTGCACGGCTGATGATTTTTTCAGCTTCATTCAGTGAGTGTGAAGTGATTATTACAGTCATATTTTTCCGTCTGCTGATGATATGTCCGAAAGCATCGGCTGACACGGTATCAAGGCCGTTAAAAGATTCGTCAAGAAGAAGGACTTCGGGTGAATATACAAGGGAAGAGGAAATTGCTGTTTTTTTTCTTGTTCCCTGGGAAGCTTCTTTTGCCGGCGTATCGGAGAATTCGGATAAACCGAATAATTCAAGCAGCTCTTCGGTCCTTTTTTCTGCTTCAGCTGCCTGAATATTGTTGAGTTTTGCACAAAACAGAATATTTTCCCTGACAGTCAGGTATTCAAATAAATCATTGTTTTCCCTTACCATTCCAAGAGAGGAATTCCACCTGAACCCCCTTTTGCAGATATCTGTACCTTTGAAGAAAATTGTTCCTGTGTCCGGAACAATGATTCCGCATATCATATTGACAAATGTTGATTTTCCGGCACCGTTTGGTCCGAAGATACCCGCACATTCATTTTTAAATATTTTCAAAGACAAATCGGAAACAGCGGCGGTCTTTCCGAAAAATTTGCTTACTGATAAAAACTCAAGCATTTTCATACTATTCCTCATGCGTAAAACATATTGCTGACTTAATTCATTAAATGATAAGATAATAATACTATGAAATGGATTGATCAAAAATTAGAAGTTCTTAACAATTGCGGAATTTTCACAGTTACAAAAGTACAGCGGAAATCTGCTTTAAATGAAACAGGCGATTTTGTTGTACTGGATACTCCCGATTGGGTAAACGTGATTTCCCGTACCAGGGACAAAAACGGAATTGACTGCTTTCTGATGGTGCGTCAATTCCGGCATGGTACAGGGAAAATAACCTGTGAATTCCCTGCAGGAGCAATCGAGAAAGGCGAATCCCCCGAGGAAGCCGCAGAACGTGAACTGCGGGAAGAGACCGGATTCACTGCTGAAAAGTATACTGTAATCGGCAATGTGTGCCCGAATCCGGCCTTTATGAATAACCGTGTTTATACTGTTATTGCAGAAAATATAAAACAGACACACAGCCAGAATTTTGACCGCCATGAATATGTCGAAATTGAATATATTCCTGCGGAAAAGGCGGCAAGACTCATGGGAACAAATGAATATGACAATGGTGTTATGCTGATGGCTTTATTTTTTTATAAACGATATCTGGAAATGCAGTAATCAGCAAGGAATAAGGCGCCGACCGGATTCGAACCGGTGCATAAAGGTTTTGCAGACCTCTCCCTTACCACTTGGGTACGGCGCCGACAATTCTGCAATAAAATAACAAAGTTTCACGGTTATGTCCAGTCCCGGGATTATAAATGATGAGTTATCAAATAAAAACCGCGAATTACACGAATGGGGCCACGAATGACACAAATATTTGGAGAAGGGGACTCATGTATCATTAAATATATAAAGTGATGTGGATTTTCTGCCTTTAACTCTTGCTGCAGGATATTCCGGGTTTCCGCTGATAATTTTTTCAAGTATTTTTTCTTTTCCTCTGCTTCCGCATAAAAAAATTATATGAGAGCTTGTATTAATATAATTGTAATTGCAGCTGATTCTGGGGACCTGCGGGACAAGATCAGGTGCAGGAACCGGTATGACAATATCAATACTGTCCGAAACTGATTCGGGGAAAAGAGATGCTGTATGTCCGTCCGTTCCGATGCCCAGAAGAAATATAAAAGGCGGAGTATTCCCGGTGTTTTCAGATATGATATTTATATACTTCCCTGCGCTGCCGGCCGGGCTTGAATTCTGGGGTATTGGGAAAAACATATATGGGGACAGAGTCCCTTCTGAATAAAGTGATTTTCTTATCATTTCTGCATTATGAATATCCGGTCTTCCGGGTGCCCAGCGTTCATCGCCCATAAAAAACATAAAGCGTCTGTAGTAGCTGTCTTTTCCTATTGTCTGGTAAAATCCTTCAGGAGTTGATCCTCCTGAAAGAAAAACTGCAGGCGGTCCGGATTCATTTTGTTCTGGATCTGAAGCTATTGCCCTGACATGACAGGATATTTGCCGATGCATTTCTGTTTTTTCGGAAAATCTGAATACTTTCATTTATTATTAATCCGCACATGATGCCGTATATCTGTCAAAGTCTATCCAGTTTATTTGCGAAGGGGGAAGTGATCCTCTTTTATATTTTAGCGGTTTTTCTTTCACTAAAGCAGGAGCTATCTTTTTCCATGCTGTTTCTGTTTCTTCTGCACTTACAAACAGGGTCCTGTCGCCTTTCAGGGCATCCAGAAGAAGTTTCTGATATGCTTCGGGTATTTCAACATCAAATGTGTCATTAAAGCAGAATTTCATATCGGTGTCGGTTATTGCGATATCCCCGCCGTCCGGATATTTGCCTGACAGATTAACGATTATTCCCGCCTGGGGCTGTATTGTGAAAATAATGGTGTTCTGCCCGAGTCTGTCTTCGGAATTAAATAAAATTTTGGGCAGTTTTCTGAACCTGATTCCGATTTCGGTTCCCTTTCTGTGAACAGCTTTTCCGGTTCTTATACAGACCGGAGTACGGGACCAGCGGAAATTATTAATCCGGAATTTCATCTCGGCGAATGTCTCGGTATCTGAATCAGGACTGATTCCGGGTTCTTTATGATATCCTTCATACTGATATTTTGTATATTCCACAAGTTCAAGGACTTTTAAAAGATTTATTTTCTGCGTGCGGATATCTTCGGCATCAAGACTGGCAGGTGCTTCCATGGTAAGAAGGGCAAGCAGCTGAAAAAGATGGTTCTGAACCATGTCTCTGATAATTCCTGCCGAATCAAAATACTGTCCGCGTGTTCCTATGCCAAGGTCCTCTACGGCATTAATCTGTATGGATTCAATATATCCCGAGTTCCAGACCGGATAAAAAACGGAATTTGCGAATCTGAATACAAGAATGTTCTGAACAGCTTCCTTGGCCAGATAATGATCGATTCGGTAAAGCATGAGTTCATCATAATATTTATGAAGTTCGGTATTCAGATCTCTTGAGCTTTGATAGTCAGCTCCAAAAGGTTTTTCAATTATAAGTTTGGTGTTTTCCCTGAAGCCTTCCTCAAACAGTTTTACGGCAGTTTCTGCATAAACAGCAGGCGGAAGAGCCATAAATATTACAAAATCACTGAATCTTCCTTTTCCGGATATAAATTTTTTCAGGCCGGAAATTCCCCTGTGATAAAAAAGGATATCTGCAAAGCCTTTATCAACTGTAAATTTATTTTTGAATGACTCGCTGGTATAATCAGACCGGCCTGAACCGACAATTATACTGCCCGAATCAATTTCGCCGAGGCAGAAAAGTCTGTTCAGGGCAGGAACAAGTTTTTTTTCAGCAAGATCTCCGGAAGCACCGAGAATT
>CAZKOK010000330.1:0-5156 GCA_964554355.1 uncultured Spirochaetia bacterium
GATTCAGAAGGTATTTGAGATATTATGCCGCGAACCTTTGCCTCTTCTGTATCTGTATGATTTTAAAAGAATTATCGGCATAGAAAATTGCGGATTATGTGTACATGCATTAAGTCACGTAAAAGGCAACGGACAAAAAAATAACACGGCAAATATAAAATGCCGATACTGCTTTCTTGCAAAAATTGAATGCTGCCTGAATCCGGGTTCCACTTTCCAGAAAATTGAAGAAATGATATCCGGGAATTATCTGGATATATCAAAAATAAAAACAGACAGATATATCATGGGTTTTTCATTATTAATCAAAAAAATGATTAAAAACCTTAAATTAACGGGGACCTGAATGCTTAGCCTGATAAATGCAGAACCAAATGATCTGGAAAATTTTAGAAAATCCTTTGAAGACTCGGAACTGGGCCGTTATTATTTTACTTCGGAAAAACTTGTGAATTACACTTTCCGGGAATTCCTTGAAAAGAAAACACTGCTGAAAGCTGTAAATGATGAAAATATTCTGGGATTCATATGTTATATGCCCGACAGGATTTTCCACGGATTTGCATACCTTCATCTTTTCACAATCCTTCCACAATCTTTGGAACACTGCCAAACTAAAAAAAGAGATCCAGCAGAATGATTGAAAATCTTCAGAAATTGAATGTAAAATTTGAGAAAATATCCCGACTAATATAAGATTAGAAATATACACACTTTTACAGATATTGCCGAGATTTTGTTTAATTGAGAAAAAAATGAATGATACAAATAAGAATCATAAATCCATTCTCCTTGTAGAAGATGAAGCGATAATCGCCCAGTCAACAATGCATGAACTGGAAAAGTACGGATATAAGGTATACCCTGTTTACAGAGGTGAAGATGCCATTCAGATCGTATGTGAGAACAGCCGGCCGGTTGATCTGATTCTGATGGACATTGACCTTGGCCGTGGGATGGATGGTGCCCGGGCTGCAGAAAAAATTCTCGAAATACATGAAGTCCCGATCCTCTTTCTTTCTTCACATACCGAAGCGGAAATTGCCGCAAAGACTGAAAAAATCACCTCATACGGCTATGTCATAAAAACCTCCGGTATCCGCGTGCTTGACGCATCCATCAAGATGGCTTTTCGCTTGTTTGAAGCAAAGCAGAAGATTTCCGATCTTGCATTGTTTCCGGAAGAAAATGAAAATCCTGTATTCCGGGTTACGCCCGATTCGGTTCTTATGTATGCCAACAGGGCAAGCCGGAAAATCTTTATAAATAACCCGGATGTAATACCGGGTGAGAAGATAGGTTCTGAATGGCATGAAATGGTCAGCAGCATCTGGAAAAACGGAGAAAGCATTCAAAGCTTGATAGAACTGGGCGGCCGGCAGATAGTATTCAACGTAGTTCCGGTTATTGAAAAGAATTATATAAATGTATATGCAACTGATATCAGCGAGCAGCGTAAAGCAGAGCTGCACCTGAAGGAAACGGAAAAACGTTATTCATCTATAGTGAATAACTCAATTCTCGGCATTGTTGTAATGAAAGATCTGAAAATACTTTTCTGCAATAAAAAGTTTGCTGAATCCCTTGGTTACAGCACAGACGAGATATATGCAATGTCACGCAAGGAACTGCCTAAACTTGTCCATCCGGATGATATGGAAAAACTTAACGGCAACTATATAGCAAGATTTTCCGGCAAAAAAATCCCCCATGTCTATCCCGTCAGGTACATACACAGGGACGGACATACCCTATGGTTTGAGATTTCTGTCGATATCATTGAATATGACGGAAAAAAAGCGGTGCAGGCCTATTTTCTGGATATATCTGAACGCATTAAAACCGATGAATCACTTAAGCAAAGCGAAGAACGATTCCGGCGGCTGGCTGACAATGCCAGGGACATGATATACCGAATGTCAGTCCCGGAAGGCATTTATGAATATGTCAGTCCGGCATCCGAAATAGTATCAGGGTATAAGCCGGAAGAGTATTACAGGAACCCCCTCTTTATCAGGGACATCTTCCACCCGGACTGGAGAGAATATTTAAATGCAAAATGGGAAGACTGTAAAAAAGGAATAGTTCCTCCCGTCTTTGAGTATAAAATAATACACAGGGAAAAAGGCGAGAGATGGATAAAGCAGAACAATGTCAATATACTCGACAATGAAGGCAATACCATAGCTATCGAAGGTATAATCTCTGATATTACCGAACAGAAGACATATGAAGAAAAACTGAATTACAGAATAAATGCAGAGCACTTGTTAAGTGAAGCTTCACTTGCTGTTGCCAATGCGGATTCCGGGAGTATGGATACGATAATTGAATCGGTTCTGCAGAAAACTGCCGAGTTCTGCGGTGCTTCAAGATGCAGTTTTTACAGGTTTAATCCTGAAAAGGATAACATTGCCAAAATATATGAATGGGCCGAAAGCCCTGAAGAAGCCGTTCCGGAAGAACTTGCCGATATGCCTGTATCAAGATTTAAATGGCACAGAAATAATATAAAAGTCTCCGGCAGATCATTTATTTCGAGAATGTCGGATTATCCCCTCCCCGAGGCGGCAGATGAGATAACCTGGGCTGAAAAGTTCGGATTCAGGCCAATTCTGCTGGCCGGTTTATTTATCAGAAATAGTCTGGCAGGATTAATAGGCCTTTTCGGCAAAGTAAACTCTGAATTGGAATGGCCGGATTTTTTTATTGAAGCTGTGCATTCAATAGGTATCCTGATTATTAATTCCCTGGAAAGGAAAAAAGCTGAAGATGCTGCAAGAGAAACTCTTAGACAGAATCAGAACCTGCTGGCAGAGCTTCAGCACAGGGCCAAAAACAGTTTTTACATGATATCAAGCATGATTTTTCTTGCATCCGAATCAAAAAAATCCAGGGAACTGAAAACCGTACTGGATAATCTGAAAGCAAAAACCGACGCTGTATCCAAAATGTATGATCTTTTGTATTCAACAAACTCGGTATCAAGAATAAACCTTGATCAGTATCTTGAAATGGTTGCCTCTTCCATCCCTCTTGCCTCCAACCGAATCATTATAGAAAAGGACCTGGAAAATGTCACCATGCAGACCAAAAACGCAATATCTGTAGGCATCGTTGCAGCAGAACTTCTGACCAATGCAGTGAAATATGCTTTTCCGGGCAGAAAGAAAGGTAAAGTCCTGATAAAACTGAAAAAAACCGGTAAATTCATATCTCTTGAAATCAGCGACAATGGAAAGGGTTTTCCTGCTGATTTTAAAATTGAAAACGCCGATTCCCTGGGATTAAAACTGGTTCAGACTCTTGCCGAGCAGCTGCAGGGAAGTCTGAAATTAGCGACCCGTAACGGTGCAGTCTGCATCCTCAGAATCCTTGCTGATACAGAAGAAGAATAAATCAGCCTGGTCAGTCCTTGTGATTGTTGCCGTCTGCCGGGACTGACACATTCCTCAGACCATGATAGAATCAACACATATGAAAAACAGATTTGAACTTATAAATAAAAAACAGAATGAAAAACTGGCTGTTCTTGTTAAAAAAATCCGGACAATCAGCAGTACCGGACTTTCATCCGAACTTGAATCAATTATAGACAGCATACATGAAAATGTCCCGGAAAAGAAGAGAATCTCATACGGCCGTTACAGTATAGTAAAGGATCTTGGTTTATACATGTACCCGCTTTGTATGGAAAACAAAGTCAAAATAAAAGAGGTGTTTTCAGAACTCTTTGAACAAACTGAACACGATCAGTTTGCAAGAAGTCTCGGCATTCAGATGCTGACCATATATGCAGACAACTCAGGCTGTCCCGAAGAGGTTTTACCTTATATTGAAAAAGCCGCGATGGATGACGACTGGATTGTACGGGAATGCTGTGCAGGCTTTGTCAGAAAGCTGATAGTAAATTATACCGAAGAAATGCACGGCTGGTATATGAAAATGGTTAAATCCGAAAACCCGATGCAGCGAAGATTTGCCTGCGAATCACTCAGGCCTGTAGCCGACAATCTCTGGTTCAAAAAGCAGCCTGATTTCGCCCTGTCAATAATCGAACACCTGTTCCGGGAGTCTGAAGCATATCCAAGAACATCAGCAGGTAACAGTCTGAGCGACTGGATGAGGATTGATCAGGAGCGAACCCTGAAAACAGTACGCAAACTGGCAGATTCAGGCGATAAAAACTCTTACTGGATAGCATGCCGCGCCTGCCGTAATCTGGTAAAAAAAGAACCTCTTCTTGTTATGGATATTCTGAATACCGATCAGTATATTTACAAGGACAGAAAATTCTACAGAAAAGATTATAAGCAATAAAGGAGACTCTGAAAATGAATGACACATATAAAACTCATTTTGCAGACATTCTTGCATATCTGCTGATGATAATATGTTTTCCTCTTAATCCTCTTGTATTGCTGAATATTATTAAACCTTATGATATCAAAGGATTATTCTATATTGGAGCTGTTTTCTGGTTTATAGGTATGTTTTTTGTAATTTACCCTTTTATCTACTTCAAATTACGCGGAGAAGTCAGCAAAGGAAAAGCGTATGTACATACAAAAAAAATCGTAACAACAGGGCTTTATTCCATAGTAAGGCATGTTCAGTATACGGGCGGTATAATTGCAATATTTATTGCTACGCCGTTTTTATACCCTCACTGGATTTTTGTTTTACTTGGTATTCCCGGAATTATTCTGACTTATCTTGGTACAAAAGGAGAAGATAAACTATTAATTAAAAAATTCGGAATTGAATATGAAGAATACATCAATAAGGTACCTTCGATAAATGTTCCGGCGGGAATTTTGCATAAAGTATTCCCAAAAAAGAAAAAAACCTAATATAAAAACTGGAGAATTGAACCTATGAAATCAAAAGCCTGGAACTGGGATGTTGTTGACGATGATTACTGGCGGAATGTCTCGGATGAATTTCTGCCGGTAATACTGCGCTGGAAAAAGGAAAATCTTTCGCGTATACTGGACCTCGGCTGCGGCATAGGCAGACATTCACTTTTTCTTGCAGGATGCGGATTCAGCGTGGACGCATTCGATCTTTCCGAATCCGGACTGAAACAGCTTAAAACCCTGGCGGAAAAGCATAAACTTTATATCAAAATAACGGCCGGGGACATGCTGGATCTT
>CAZKOK010000331.1:0-4407 GCA_964554355.1 uncultured Spirochaetia bacterium
TCAGCTGGTGAGAAAGAAAAGAACTCACCTCCTGCCACCCGGCCAGCTTTGACTGTTCCCTTATTATATTCTCCTTATCAGCCAGGGTATTCAGAAGCAGATTCAGCTGTCCGGCAATTGCCTGGAATTCAATACCTTTCATTGAAGGCCAGCGGAAAGCGCTGTCCCCTGTCCTTACCAGCTTTATGCCTGAATACAGCTGATCAAGCTGGCGGGTAACCGCCTTGATGATAAAAAACAGAAGCAAAAGCATGATGACCGACTGCAGAAATAGAAATACGAGAAGTGAAGCACTGCCGCTTATCAGAATGTCTTTTTTAAGTATCTTGTTTTTAACGTATTCCCTGTTTATTTCTGTCAGGCAGCTGAATAATGTTTCAGTATCCCCGGCAGAGCTGTATTCGGGATAATTTCTTACGGCTTTATCAAGAGCTTCTTCAATTACAGCATTTTCATACAGATCATTGTGTTTTTTCAGGAGGGTAAATACAAACACAGCTGTTGTAAAAAGCACAAGTATTGTTGAAACTGTAAATAAGGCAAATATTTTGTTCTGAAATTTCATCAGTATGGTATTTCCTCCAGTGAATGAAAACTGAATTCAGCCTCAGGTTCCATATAATTCCACAGCACAGCCGAATCGAAATCACCCTTCAATTCCAGTTCAATATTAGCACGGAACCTCAGATTTTTCTTTTCCAGTCTGCTGAATTTTTCCGTTTCCAGCAAAGACAGATTATAAAAACTGATAAATATTGCATAAGCTGCATTTCTGTCGCCTGTAACATGGGTCACATCTGCTTCGGAACGATATACAGTGAACCGGGACAGCGCAGGATCATAACTTATGCTGTGATATACCTTCTTAACGGGCCGTTGATCATCATCCAGAAATACTTCTATATTTACCGTAACCGTATTTGCCGCAGCGATAAGTTCATCTATATCTTCGTTAATGCAGTTCTCGATTTCGAGCGAATACATAATATACTGATTTGTTCTGAATAAATTAATACTGAGCTCCGGATCATTCTGGGGATTGATTAATCCGAGGAAAACGCCAACAGAAACAATAAATTCTTTTAATTTATCCATAGACTCATTTAATTATAACTGACATGCGGGAATATTCACCTCATGTCAGTTATATATATAACACCTTTTTTCTGCCGGTTCAGTCTAAAAGGAAAAACTTAGTTTCCATGAGTCTTCCTGCCCCGAGACCAGAAGGGTTTCCTTTGCTGCAAGATATTTATCATAAAGCTTTTCTTTATCACTCTTGTCCCAGATTATTTTTGACAGGCCGCGTACAAGATTCAGTCCAAGACTGATAAAATTATATTCATTATCTTCATACCATGGTCTGTTTTCAACGGAATTGAAAATCATGGTAATCCCCAAAGATATTAGAGGAGTTGAAATATCGGTTATACCGGAGATTATCCTGTTTCGCTTTCCCTCTTCGGCAAGATCAAATAATACGCCTGCGGCCAGAGCTTCCTGCACAACAGGGTCCGGTTCATCAAGCACGTAGCTGTATTCAGCCCTGTAATCAGTCGGCGGAGTAAAGGCAATTACTACTCCGGCTGTCAGACTGACAATACCGCCGAGGGCAATTGATCCGCAGGTAATGTCTCTTGTTTCGGGTGTCCAGTCGGCCGCAGCTTCTTCTGAAAAAGCACCTATGATATCATCACCCCAGAAATACATAACACCGCTGGCAGCAATCAATGTTCCACCGGCAATCGTTGAAACTATACTTCCTGTTTTCAGTCCGGTAAGATTATCTTCTTCCTTTTCTTCGATATAATCTGTAAGGATACGGTAAGCTATCTGAGGACGCGAGTTATCACTCTGTGCGAATGCCTGAAAGCCTGTAACAATCAGCAATATAATACTTATGGTTTTTTTCATTGAAATCCTCCGTTAACGGATTTAATGCAATATCCGTGCCAGCAAAGATAATTTCTTCTAATTGCTTAACAGTCAAGGAATTATATCATTCTACCGCATAACAGTAAATTACAAAAAATATCAAATTTGATAGTTGGAAATATCTTTTGTGATATCAGAATAACTTATGTTCCGGCAGATTCGAAATATATATAAACTTCAGTAAAAAAGCACCTGAAGGTGTTTTTCTGCAATAAAAACTTAAAAATCAAACATACCAAACATACCAAATATCACTCGTATTTTTTCATAGAAAGGTATATAATTAAATAAAATTGAAAATGGAAAAACGATATGATTCTTTCAGTAAATAAAAATAATATGTGGTGGCACAGTAAAAATCCCAATATAATTTTCTTTCTTTCCTGCGATATTCAGGAATCAACAAAATATAAAACCCAGAATCTCGCATTATGGATGTATACCCTTAATAATTATCTGAACATCGTTGAAAAGCACATTCATAAAACATTTAATGAATTAAAGGTTGAAAATTATCTCTGGAAACGTCTTGGCGATGAAACGGTTATCGCCCTCTGCCCCAAAAATATGAATGATCTTGACAAAATTTATTATGGCGCCTATGAAATCTTCAGGTATTTCAGCTCTCCTTCGACAATCGTGGATTTTCAGGGCAAGTTCAAGCTTTTCTGCGCAGGATATCATTATACTGATTCGATCCTGATTCTGTACGGCAGCGGAGTCAGGCATGACATAAGGGAATTCAAGGACCTTCTTAAATGTGATTATTCAAATTACAGGAACGAAAAACTTCTTATTTCTGCCAAACCCGAGAAAAAACGAAAAAATGTCTCCCATCTTGTCGGAGACTATAAACAATATGACTTTATCGGTTCGGATATGGACATTGGTTTCCGTATCTCCAAATATACAACTTTCGGCAAATTCCTTGTTTCAGATAAAGTGGCTTATATTTATGAATACCTTATAGGGAAAAATGACCTTGTTCTCAAGTATAATGAGGGTGATGTTCTGAAAGGTGTGTGGAAAGGCCACAGCTATCCCAAGATTTACATGATTTCACGGGACCAGACTGCAGTCAAATCTTCCATTAAACGAAGACTGGACAGCATGTACCAGCACGCCAACAGGCTGCCTATCATGCAGAATTTCATTAAAAAGACAAAGCAGATATTAAGCCAGGATTAATCGGAACCGTTTGCTTTAAAACATCGAAATAAATAATAATCCATGGAATATATAACATATGAATTTTAAAGATTTTGTTTTTACCCGTCATGGCAGGAAAAAAAATGATGATTCCAATTTTTACGATATTGAACTGACAAAAAAGGGTTTTGAACAGGCCCGTCTGTCAGGCAGAAAACTTATATCTTTTAACATAAAATCGCTTTATACAAGCGATATGACCAGAGCGGTCCAGACTGCAGAAACAATAAATCTTGATTTGTCCCTTGATATAATCACAGAACCCGCTCTGAGAGAGATTGACATGGGAGTTTTCAATTCCGGATGGAATGCAAATGCCCAAAAATACAGTGATTTTCTTGTCGAGTTTGAAAAACATGAAAAAGATATGGCCTATCCTGACGGAGAAAGCGGTTCTGATGTCTGGGCAAGGATCAGGGAATTTGTTGAAAAAACTGCACAGGAAAAAGGAAATGCCCTGATTGTAACTCACGGAGGGACCATCCGCTGCATGATCTGCGGCATGCTCGGGATACCTTTTGAAAAGAGATTTTTACTCGGAGAACCCATCCACAACTGCGGGATTTCGGTAATAAGGTACAATATTGATACGGGGACCTTCTCACTGCAGTTGTTTAATGACAACAGCCATTTGCTTCATGCCTGAACGTTCCTGATATATTCTTTTCCCTCTCCCAGGACTTCATGGATTACCGGCATCCATTTGCTGATGGGAATATTCTGCGGGCATTTGGGGATACATTCCTGGCAGCGGGTGCAGTTTTTTGCCTGCTGGTCTTCCGGGGTCCAGCGGTTGTAGCCTTCCCTTGCGCTTTCCGGTTTTTCATACATAAGGCCCATATTGTAGTTCTCAATATTTCTTGGAATATTTACACCCTGCGGACACGGCATACAGTATTCGCATTTTGTGCACGGTATTGCGGACAGCGACTTATAGGCTTTTCCGGCTTCTTTCACAAGGTGTTTTTCGGCATCGGAAAGTGTGTCTATACCTGACACACAGGCGCTTTCCAGATTTTCCTTAACCTGCTGCATATTACTCATGCCGCTTAATACCGTGCTGACTTCCGGCTGGTCCCACAGCCACTGCAGTGCCCAGTCTGCTGCAGATCGTTTTTTCTCAGCCTTATCCCAGACTGCCCTGATTTTATCCGGAGGATCAACAAGTCGTCCGCCCAGAATCGGTTCCATGATAACCACGGCTGTCCCCCTGGAAGCAGCAAGCTTAAGACCTTTGGTCCCGGCCTGGTCGGTAATATCCAT
>CAZKOK010000331.1:4417-5156 GCA_964554355.1 uncultured Spirochaetia bacterium
TGATATGTAATAATATCTTCAAACACTTCATAACCATCATGAAAGGAGAAACCGAGATGGCCGATACGTCCTTCCTTTTTTTTCTGTTCCGCCCAACCGATAACGTCAACTTCCCTGAGTTTTTTCCAGTAGCCTGAGTTAAGGGCATGCAGCAGGTAAAAATCGATGCACTCAATATCAAGCCTTTCCATCTGCTCGCTGAAATATTTATCAAGATCGCTTTTTTCATTTATAAACCAGGATGGGAGTTTGGTTGCCACCTTTGTTTTCGTGCGGTAACCGTTTTTAAGAGCCTTGCCGACCACAACTTCCGAGTACCCGCCGTGATAGGGATAGGCTGTATCAATATAATTGACTCCATTGTCAACTGAATACTGCATCATTCTGACTGCTTCGGCATCATCAACGACATTTCCTTTCATCGGCAGACGCATGGCTCCAAACCCAAGAGCTGAAACATTAAAATCAAGTTTTCCGAATTTTCTGTACTGCATTGCATGGCTCTCCTTACAGATATATTACAAAATTTTGATATTTTAAAAAACCATTTAAGAAGGAAAAAAAATGCAGATTACACGGATTTTTTTGTTTTTATATATAGAAATTGTTTTTGAATTTGCGAATTTGCCGGGTCTGTCCCGGTTTTTCAAGGTCTGAAAAGCAAGTACCGGCGATCGCTGGCACCTGCATTGGTCTTCACGGGGTCTGTCCCTATTCATAATTTATAATTCATTATTTC
>CAZKOK010000332.1:0-5146 GCA_964554355.1 uncultured Spirochaetia bacterium
TGGCGGGAATTCAAGGCAAATAAAATTGAAATTCCGTTTACACAGGTTGATCTGGTTATAAAAAACGCGGAACAGAAAAAAAAGATAAAAAAATAAAACTGATATTTGTCTTCGGAATAATTATTTATTTTTATCTATAATTGATTTTACAGTTATTTTTGAAAAAAAGTCCTGCATGTGTTTTGAGGTTTCGGCCCAGAAAAGGTGCATGTTGCATCCATAATTCATTTCGCAGTTTTTATCACTGAAATCCGTACAGGGAGTAAGCGCAAGGCCCTCATCCACCGCAAGGAAAATATCGGCAACAGTAATTTTTTCAGGAGGCTGGTTAAGCATGAAGCCGCCGCCGGGCCCTCTTGTTGAAGTAATAATATCCGCTTTCCTGAGTTTGAAGAAAATCTGTTCAAGGAATTCCGGGGATATCTTTTCCACTTCCGACAATGTCCGGATCGAGACAGGTTTGCCGTCCTGTGATGTTGTAAGCCTGACAATCGCGCGTAATGCATACCGTCCTTTCGTTGTTATTCTCATGATTTTTTTCCTTAAGTTGTATATATACTATACTAAATTTGTAAACAATAGTTAAGTGTAATTATAGCACTTTTTTTAATAAAACTGAACGAAATCCTTTATTTTTATTCTGCAAAACAATACTGACTCCATGAAACCTTGAATAAAAACTGTTGATCCAGGCTGTTTTACCGAAAACAAGAATGAATCCGCCGCAAGGAACCGTTTGAGCAATAGACCCGGCCAGCATTTCTGCAGATTCGGACGGGAGCTGGTCTTTGTAATTTACAGCGATAAAATCAGCTGCCATCGAATTGTTGCTGAAAAGACATTCAACGAATGGTGTTTTTATTTTTTCAGCAGACTGATACTTTTCAAGATTTAATGAGCTGATTTCAATTGAGAGACTGTCCCTGCCGCAGAGAACAGCCGGTCCCTTGAGCTTTGAATTTGAATAGAGAAACACAGGCAGATGTCCCTGTCCGGGATTTATGAAAACGCACCTTCCTTCAAGGTTTAGATTTTTGAGGGTGCTGAATGCGCATTTTAAATCAAAACCAAGCTGATCAAAATCCGGCAGATTGTAGACAGTCTTCAGACTGTAATTTTTATCAGAGAAGGCAAATTCTGTCTCATTTCTGATATAAAGATCCAGCGGATATCGGGACGGACTGAATTCAGTGTGATTTTCTGAACTGAAAATGCAGACAGCGTACTGCGTGTTTTCAAAATAGTCCAGAACAGTATAGCGGCAGCCGGTGATACGGTTTTTCATCAGCACTGCAAGCGGTTTTACAATTACAAATGCAGCAATACCGTCAGCCGCAAGCAGACTTCCGGTTTCTGAAATCCATTTATCAATAACGCGGGCCCCGGCTTTTGCGGGGATATTGCTGACAACAAGATCATATTTTTCATATCCGGATGTAAATGCCGGTGCCGTCCTGAAAATGCATCGTGCCGAAAGCCTGTTAAGCACTGCATTTTCGCGGGCAAAAGCTGAGGCAAGGGCATCTCTGTCTTCGAAAAGACAATGGGAACCGGGCCTTGCAGCAAGAACGGATAAACCCAGAACACCGGTACCGCAACCGATATCAAGAACACTGTCCGTATTATTCTTTTTTAGAAATGGGGCAATATATTTTAAAAGAAGCCTTGAACCCGGATCAATATCAAAACTGGAAAACAAAGACTGTGAAAGTCTGAATTTCAGGCTGTGGCCGAAATAATTGAAATTTACAGTCTTGTTTATATATCCATCAAAACACATCTAGCTGTTTACGCGTTCGACATATTCTTTTGTTTCGGTGTTAATCATTATTTTTTCGCCTCGCTTTATGAACAGGGGAACTTTTACTCTCAGTCCCGTTTCGATTGTTACCAGTTTGGTTGCGCCCGTGACAGTATCGCCTTTTACGCCGTCTTCAGCTTCGGTTACTTCATAAACAACCTTGTATGGAATTTTGATTTCTATGTTCATCGATTCCCATCTGACAACCGGATATGTATCGCCTTCTTTCATGAAAAATTTCTTTTCCTCAAAACCTTCAACAGGAAATGTAAACTGTTCATAGGATTCATTGTCCATAAAATGATAGAATTCACTGTCATCATAAAGATACTGGCAGTCTCTTTCTTCAACATTGATTTCTTCCACAGTTTCATTGGTTTTCATGGTAGGTTTTAATAACTGGCCGGTCCGTAAGTTTTTCAGTTTAAGTTTGGAAAAAGCCGCACCTTTTCCGGGGTTTACAAATTCCCTCTCTACAACAAGAAAAGGATCACCCTTTATTTCGAGGCACATGCCTTTTTCTATTTGTCCTGCTTTGATCATGGATATCCTCATGGTAAATAAAATTTGCTAGAACGTATCAGAAAACGGAAAAAAAATCACCCCCTCAATGGCTGATAATCCGCAAAGAAGCATTATAAACCGGTCAAGTCCAAGAGCATTGCCTGAGCAGGCAGGGAAATTATTCAGGTGCCGGGAGACATAATTGGAATTCGCAGAACCGGTCCTTCCTGCATCAAGGATCAGTCTGCTTTCGGAATCAAGAAAATCCGAAAAATCGGAAAGATCGCTGTTTTCTGTAAAGCAGTTGCATATTTCTGTCCGGCGGACATACAGTTCCCATCTTTCATAAACATTTTCCCTTTTTAATGCTGTACATGACAATTTTGAAGGGTAATCCATAAGCGCAAGGGGACGGTCGCTGGGCATCTTCGGTTCTACCTCGGAAATAAAGAACTTGAAAAACAGGGTTTCCCAGTCATCTTTTTCGGAGGTCGGGATTTTCCTGATGCTGCATGCTTCGGAAAGTGCCCCGGTGTTTTCCATTTCGGCAAGATCAACCCCTGACGTTTCAAACCAGGCCTGCTCCATGGTCATTCTTCTGAAAGGAGGAGTCATGTCTTTGGGCAGATTATCGGAAAGATAGGAAAAATATTCTTCGGTTAACTCAAGTGAATCAATGTAATTTTTATTCATCGTATACCATTCAAGAAGGCTGAATTCCGGATTATGGACTTTTGAAATTGATTCCGCATTTCTGAACACATGCGAAATGGAAAATATATTGCCGTATCCCATACTTAAAAGAATTTTCATCCAGTATTCCGGAGAGGGCAGAAGATACATCTGCCGGTTTCCGCGGTACGGGTGGCTGAACCTTGCAGGGAAAACCTCAATATGACTTTCCGGAAGATATTCTTCGGAAAGATGAGGAGGATCTACTTCCAGATAATCATTAAGATGAAAAAAATTTCTTGTCTTTCGTAAAACTTTTGATCTGATTTTTGCTGTATTATAATCCATTTAAAACACTATATCATCTTTTTTCGTATAGACAAACAGATAAAAAAAAATTAAAACTTAATTTCTGAAAGGCCCGGCCGGGGAAGGTGTTTTTGAGTATCAGTAACTGGAAGAAAATAAAATCCGAAGATCTGCATGAATATAATGCCAGGGGAGAAATATACACAGACGGTAATTCGGGAATCGAACTTCTGCATATATCAAATGATGATCCGGAAATATTCTTTTCATTTATCCTGAATACACCTCCGCATGACAATAAGGGTATTCCTCATATTCTTGAGCATTCCGTTTTCTGCGGTTCGGACAAATACCGGATCAGGGATCCCTTTATCGCGCTATCTTCGGGCAGCGTCAATACATTTTATAATGCAATGACCTATCCTGATAAGACATTGTATCCGTTTGCCAGTGCTGTCCTGAAGGATTTTTACAATATTCTGGATATCTATTCTGATGCAATTTTCAATCCGCTTTTAAAAAGAGGGGCATTCCTTCAGGAAGGCAGACGTTATCAGAAAGGGCGTAATGGAAAAACTCTGATTAATGGCGTGGTTTACAATGAAATGCTTGGTTCCTATTCCATGCATGAAACGATAGTATCTGAAAATTCATGCCG
This sequence comes from uncultured Spirochaetia bacterium, assembly GCA_964554355.1. Lineage (GTDB taxonomy): Bacteria > Spirochaetota > Spirochaetia > CAZKOK01 > CAZKOK01 > CAZKOK01. The sequence continues at coordinate 3,945 of CAZKOK010000332.1, forward strand.
CAGACTTTTTACAGAAAGCAGCTCAAAATATGATTCCGGAGGGGTGCCTGAAAATATTGCACAGCTTGAATATGAGGAAATGATTGATTATTACCGGAAATATTACACCGGCAGCAATTGCAGATGTTTTCTGTACGGACACATTGATGTCAAAGAAGTTCTTCCATATCTGAATAATACTGCCGCGGGAAATAACAGACCTTCCATTGAAGCTGAAATCGATTACAGCCCTGAAACAAAATGGAAATATCCCAGAAATATCTATGTGCCGGGACCAAAGGATTCGGGAATTTCTTCTACTGTAAACTGGCTTATAGGAAAATCATCCGACCCGTCATACCTGATGAAAATGGAACTTGTTTCCGAGATCCTTCTTGGAAATCACAACTCGCCGCTATATAAGGTACTTGTTGATTCAGGCCTGGGAATGGACCTGTCCTCTGCGTCCGGGATCGAAAGCGATTTATATGAAATGACTTTCACTGCCGGACTCAGGGGTCTTGAAAGTACGGAAGCAGTTCCGGAGTTCAGGGATCTGGTATTTCGCTGTCTCGAAAAAACAGCGGAAAAAGGAATTGACACGGATCTTTTATCATCCTCTCTTGCCCGATATGAGTTCAGGAAAAGGGAAATAAGGGGCGGTTATCCATACGGTTTCAGGCTTCTTTCAAGATGCATGAAATCATGGTGTTGCGGAGAAGATCCCCTCAATGCCCTGAAACTTGATGAATTGTTTGCTGAGCTAAAAAATGGAATCAGACAGAACAGGTTCCTGGAAAAAACCATTGAAAGCGAATTCCTTGAGAACAGCCACTATAGTGTCCTGACTGTTTATCCATCTTCTTCATTCAGCATTGCAGCGGGAAATGCCAATATGCCGGGACAGGATGAAAATATTCAGCGTTGTTTATCCGAATCCGGCGAATTCACAGCATATAAAAATACCAGGGACAGAAAATCCGATATCGGGAAAATACCCTCATTGGTAATTTCGGATATTCCGGAAAAAATACTGCCTGATAATATAAAAATGAAAAAACAGGGCAGCGCTGATCTTTATGTCAATGAAGCGAATACCAACGGTATTGTTTATCTGGACCTTGCTTTTTCTGCTGACAGCGTTCCCCTTAAGATGATGCATTATATACCGCTTCTTTCCAGAATGATCTGTACAACCGGGACAGTAAAAAGATCGGAAGAAA
>CAZKOK010000333.1:0-5122 GCA_964554355.1 uncultured Spirochaetia bacterium
TAAGCGGGACGGAGACTGCTCCGCTTTTGACGGCATTTTCACTGACGCTGAGCATCGTTTTTTTGCCGCTCGGATAAAGGATCCTTACCTTGTCGCCTTCCTTGCTGCCGTCAAGCATAACGGTTATGCATTTCCCGTTTTTTGCCTTTATTGTTTTCCATTCCAGGTTTTTCTCTTTTTCATACCAGATTCTGGCATGTATCCTGTTTCCCCATGTACCGGGGGTTTTGGCTGTCAGCTTTATTTCCTGTTTGCTGAAAACGCTGGGAATGCTGATTGATGCTTTGGAAATACCTTCTTTTCCATTATGAGCGGTCCGCACTACATAACACTCGATTCCGCCCGAATTAAAGAAAGAATAAACCGAATAAGGAAGATAGCCTGCAGAATTGAATCCGCCGAAAACATCAATGAACTGATTAAAATCAGAAATCTTTACGGCCGTGTCAAGCGGGCCTCTTTCCGCGATTCCCGCGAAACCCGCAATCGTCCGGCCGCTGAGAAGTATTTTATTGCTCCCTTCCCGGGGAGAACGGAGATAAACCCCCGGCATCGTCCCCTGAGTGATCATTGCCATTATTTATCCTTGTCTTTCTTCTTCTTTTTCTTTTTCTTCCGCTTTTTATCATTCTTCAGATAGCGGCAGAACGGACAGAAATCCCAGTCATCTCTCATTCTGCGTCCGCAGTCTTCGCACCGTCTTTTGACAATGCCCATGGCCCTTCGTTCTTTCCTGCGGCTGAGAATTGTCAGAACTATAAATGCCGCGACAACAAGAATCAGCAAAATAATCAGCAGTATTTTCAACCATAAGGGGACCGGATTCTTTACCGCAATAAAACCTTTATATGCAGTGTCAGTAAGGTCCCTGTCCGTAACATCGATAATAAGATCATGTTTGCTGTCGTCAGCCGGAACGCCTTTTACCTTGAACGATAAAAGATAGGCATTTGATACCTTTTTATATATAGCATCCATCGCATCAGGCATATCCATGATATCACCGGCATAACTGTAATATCCGCCTGTCGAACTGGTCAGAGAGTCAATCACGCTCAGTTTCTGGGCGCCGAGAAGCTTGAATCCGATTGCATATACAGCCAGTCCGGAATCGGAAAATTCAGTGATTACATCGCTGGAAGAATTCCGGCTTTCCTGGTCTCTTCCGTCAGTCAGGATTATAATCACCGAGCGGCTTTTTGAAGCTGAATTCTCTTCCTGTTTGTTTTTAACAATCCTTGAGATTCCGACCAGACAATCGTAAATTTTAGTCTGATCTTCTGAAACATCGATTTCTTCGAGAAGGCTGTTGTTGTCTTTAAAATCTTCCTTTGTCGAACCTTCAATCACGGGAAGAGGTTCCAGCCCCATGGTGTAAATAAAGATTTTGTCCTTTACACCCATGGAGTCCACAATACGGCGTATCGCTTCTTTCTGCACGGCCAGAGGACGGCCTGCCGTCAGACCGTTATTTGTCATCATGATATAAAAATTCGTAGGCCTGTCAGTCCATGCAAAACGGTCCAGCATTATCGTGCCGACAGGTTCATCCTGGTCAACCCTGGCCTTGACATTCGCTTTTGATAATGTCGTGACCGGTTCGCCCTTTCCGTCTTCAACATTAATTACGGCTTCAACTTTCGGGTAATTCCGCGATTCAATCATTTCAATTCTGACTGATATTTCATCGGCTGAAACGCTGAAACCGGTCAGGAGCAGGATAGCTGTTAATATAATCTTTCTAAAATTGTCTTTTATCTTCATATAATAACCTTCTTGTCAGTAATTATCTGTCTTCTAAATGGACTTGAATTTGAATTCCGAATCACCGAGAGTAATAATATCGCCGTCAATCAGCGACGCCGAAGAAACATCATTACCATTCAGCATTACATGCCCTTCCGATCCCTGCGCCACCAGTTTGAATTGTCCTTCTTTCGATACAATCATTGCATGGTGACGCTGGATTTTCTTTAGAAGGATCCTGACCTCACAATCCTCTCCGCAGCCTATCAGATTCTTGCCCAGATGTATATCGAATATCTTCGAAACCTGACCTTCCTCAAAATACACAAACCATCCCGTCAGCGGTGAAATGCAGACCGGGCAGTATCTCCAGGACGGGTCCATTTTATGTCCTTTCTTGCAGTATTTTTTTCCAAAAAGCACCATACAAAAAACTCCTTATAATCTCTGATAGATCCAGATTTTTGCGAAATTATCCCTGCCGGTCTCTCCCATTTTGAATTCAACGGGAATCGAATGACTCTCGACCTCATCCTCTTCAAACTGAACATAGCAGTTCCGCCAGCGGAATTTCGTATCAGAGGAATCAATATTAAGGATTCTGTTATTCGCCTTGTCGCCCAGAGTTATGTCTATGCTGTAATTGCCGTTTACGATATCGGTGCGGCGGAACAGAAGCAGCTTGCGTTTCTTGATAATGTTTTTGATATTGAAAAAGACAGAACCTCCGACATATCTCTTTATTGTGTCCCTGACAACCTCCCCATCCGGGTAGGAGAGTGCAATATTGGATGTAGTAACATCCCGGTTGCCTTCGAATCTCAGTTTGTGCCCGTTGACATTCTCCTGGTCTCTCAGATCCAGATAATCGACAAGCGTATACCTTTCATCACCGATCAGAAGGATTCGCGGAAGCTCACCGCTCATAATCACTACGTCATTTATGTTCATCTTCCTGGTAATAAACAGATTCCTTATCCCGTCAATGAATGCCTGGTGCCTGCGGATTATTTCATCGATGGTTTCATATTTTCCGTCATACGATTTAATCAGATCGCCCATATCGAAAACCGAAGTCTTGATCGTTTCGAAGTTTTCGTTCATTGAAAACAGATGCTTCTCTTCATCCCTCTCATATTCAAGCATATCATGAACTATCTGGTTATCAATATCAAAAATCGGATAGAGAACATGAACAACATCCTGAAAATTAACTTCACCGCACTGGATGAGCATCTTTGCGGTCAGAGACACCACCTGAAGTTCCCTGAAGCTGGCCAGGGAGATTGCGTCATGCGAGATCTGCGCAATATTGCGTGTCCTGTCAAGCACATTAACCAGGAATTCCTTCAGATACGGGGAAAGCCCTTCCCTGGCAACACTTGCCCAGGAAAGAAATCTGGTATCAATTGTATTCGGACCGGGATTGGTAAAATCCTTGCTTTCCCTGATTGCCGGGATTTCGCCGTTTGAGTTCTCTTCAAGATAAATCCTGGCAAGTTCAAGAATATCCGGATCATCCGGTTCCGTATTGCGGATATCAACTATTCCATTCTCCAGTTTCTTCTGATACCCCTGATAATCCGGATTATCCTCATTCTGATAATAATCTTCCATATTTTCCTTGTAACGCAGAGTGACAAAGACTGTAGCCGGCAGTTTGTATTTGCGGTAATCAATTGTCAGCGCCTGCGGTTCATAAAGAAATATGCAGCGCCCAAGCCCGTCGATCGCCGCCCCCGTATTTACAACAATGGCCAGCGAAGACCCGCCTGATCCCTGGATCGGCTGAACTTTCAGATTTCCCATTACGCCTTCGATGATCCCGCAGCCGTGAAACATGGAATTAAAGAAATTCTCTTTCTGATAATGATATTCCTGAATTTCGTTCCAGTATTTCGGTGTTGCTACAAGCCCATTGAAAAAATTCGCCCTTTTAAATTTCGGAAGTTTTACAATCTTTAAATCGTCGTTCTTCATGACTGCACACCATCCTCCTGAACTCTGGTATTTTCTCCTATAATCATACCGGCAGATTTGCCCGTATCCTTCTTCATGTAGGTTACATAAAATCTTGTATTTACCGGTTTTTCCTGTTTTATCAACTCATAAATCGCTGATTTCTCATCAACAGACAGCTCATAACTGTACAGGGGGATATGCACAGCAAAAAAATTCTGTTCACGTTCAAAAGCATCAGTAATGATACCATCGGCTTCCAGAGTCTCATCTATCATATACTCTTTTATTGGAAACGTATTTTCATAAATTTCAATATCTATTCCGACAACAATACTGATAAGGTTCTCAAGACCGACCCTGGTCCCGCGCCAGCGGTACAGCCGCAGAGCATTCTGCAGAAAAATCCGCATCTTGTCAGCGGAAAGATTCATCCTTTCGGATACACTGAACCAGGAACCCATCCAGTTAACGAATTCATCAGGCGCTTCCAGAGGAGTGAAATAATTATGAAGATTATCCAGACATGAAACCGTATCATAATGAATATGCTGGGCTATCCACAGGAACCTCCTGAGGAAATCATTACTCTGATACATGGAAGGAAGGAAATTAATCGGATTTGTCCCAGAAACCGTAAGTGAAACCGATCCTTCATTTTCATTCACAGAATTAATACCGAGAACACGAAGTCTTGAAGCTGAAGATTCTTCATATTTGATTTTCCCCAGTCTGAATCTGTTGGCAGCTATTTTCTTTTTAGCCTGAAAAAGAGACAATCCTGTTAATGTTGATGCGAATTTCTTTAAATCCATCTTCTTACTACCAGCTTAATTTGCTCCTTTGATTCTTCTTCTGTTACAACCGAATATCCCTGCTTTTTTATTTTATCCATTATGGTTTCATAAGCATACTGCTTCTCTATTTTATTCAGGAGTTCCTGCTGGGTTTTTCCCGTGTAGGTTTCTATGGCCCACCAGTCCGCATTAAGCTCATATTCTTCATTCACTTTTGTAACCGCGATACCGTAGGAACAGCCCGGATTTATAGACATATCTGCTTCGATATTATTCTTTTCCCAGCCTTTGACGATAACCTTTTGATCATTCTCAGCCTCTTCGAAAGTCAATCCAAGAGCCTTAAGCGCCTGCTTCAGCATGTTGAGGTCTTTGATCTTTGTCTTTACTTTTGTAAAATGCGACATTTTCGTTTCTTCCTATTTCACCTTGATTTCAATTCTGATGGGGTATCCCATTTTTGCAGTATAAAACAATTCGGTCAGTTTGGCGTGAAGAAATCCGCCTAACGGATCGTCATCAACCAGGAATACGCCTATCTTTTTTGCGTATGATTCATCTTCAAATACTTCTCCTACGGTTCCTTTTTTTACATAAGTCTGTTCCTGCTGGTTTATCTT
>CAZKOK010000334.1:0-5115 GCA_964554355.1 uncultured Spirochaetia bacterium
TATGCTGATCCTATAAAAATAATGATCATTTAATTTACGTCTGTTTTTCTTTTTTTAATGATAAATCCTGAAAAAAGCGCCACCAGACCGGGCATGAGCAGAAGATAGTTCAACGGATCATTGAATAATTCATTAATAAAATATTCTCCGGCTTTTTCATGAGATATGAGCTGGAAAGTTTTTTCACTTTCTTCTTCAAGAGACAGCGCAGGGGCAACTGAAATCCGGAGTACAGTTCCGGGTTTGTTAATTATTAATCCGCTTACCCGGTTCAAACAGGGAAAAGCAGGAACATTAATTATGGCCTCGCCTTCATTTACCGGCATGTAAATATACTCTGCCTTCCTGAAGCCTTTGTATCCGCCCGAAAAAGCCTGTATTTCTTCGCTTGTTCTGGTTTCCAGATACTCAAGATTGGTCAGTTTTGGTTCCGGAAACTGCAGGTAATTCAAATTTCCGGTACCTTCAACGGTAACCGTAAGCACAAGTTCTTCGCCTAGATGTATTTCCCGGCTGCTTAAGGAATAACTGTATGAAAAATCACCGACTGCTCCTGTGGCATCAATCTCTTCCGGTATCGGGTTTACCTGAATTATAAGTGAATTAGCTTTCCCTTCGGAAATATCGGATTCAAGTTCCGCAGCCGGAATAACCAGTCTTCCATCCCTGGTGGGAGTAAAAATATATCCGGCAACCGGAATTGTATAAACGGTATTGCCGACAAGAATTCCCTGTTCAATTTTGCCAAGCCCGGTCACCTCTTCCCAGAAACCTCCGTTGGGCGCTGTTGTTTTTTTATCCGGGAATATTCCTATCTGCAGCTCATTCCTTATATAAAGCGTAAGAGGAATAGATTCACCCACATACGCTTCCTGGACCCCTGCCAGCCAGTATGCATCATAGGGAATATAGAATTTTTTATTTCTGTACAGTCCGACTTCAATAAGGACCGGGTCGGTCTGATATGGCGTATCTTTTATAAATACTGTAAATGGCGGCAGTATCTGACGCCCTGTTTTGCTGGCCCTGATCGTAAACGAAATCGAGGATTTCCGGATTACATTTATTCCATCCGGTGCCGACTCGACAATATGCCTTTTTGCCGGTCCGGCATATATCTGAAGACCTTCCATTTCTTCCGGCTCAACCACTGTAACATCATTGTAATTCGGGTGATCGGCTATAATTGTAAATTTAAATCTGTCATTTTGCGCCAGCGACGTTTCACTGATCTCGACACTTATCGGACCTTCCTGGGCAGAAAGCGCAGAGGCAGAAATTAAAAGAATGCCGATTACCAGTCCTGAACGTTTGAAGAACTGCTCTGTTCTCCGGGCGTATTCAGCCATCCTTCCTCCTTTCTGCGTACAAATTCCAGGATTCTGCGTATTTCATCATCCTCAGATTCAAGCAGATCTCCTGTGTCATTTTTTATTACTTCACTTCCCGTAATACCTTTCCCCTGCATTTTCTGCAGACATAATTCCAGGTTTTTTTTCGCATCAATTTCATGCGGATTAATCATCAGCGCCTGTTTAAAATTCGAATAAGCCTTGCCGTATTCGCCAAGATCATACTGCAGTACTCCAAGATTGAAATAAATGTCAAAGAGCAGAGCTTCATTGTCCGAATTTTCAGCTTTTGTCCACTCTTCCTGGGCTGCTGCAGGTTCTCCAAGCGCATAATATACTTTGCCGAGATTATAGTTTACGATATCTGCGTGCTTTTCCTTTTCAAGAACATGAAGATAATCAATATTGGCTTTTTCATATTCACCCTGACCGAAACTGAAATTACCCCGGGTTACCTTGAAATAGATTCCGGCATCAGAGCATCCGGAAAGCAGGAGTACTGCAATTATTATTATCAGAAACAGTCTTTCCATCTTATTACCCTGGTCGCAAAATATACAAACAAACCGAATAAAGCAATTACAAGATATATCCTGTATCTGCTTACTGTTGCTTCCCTGAAACTTTCTCTTTCACCCGAGACTTCCCTGCTTAATTCCGAAAGGGCTGTTGAGCTCTGTATATGAATATATGACCCTTTTACATTCTGTGTAAGCTGCTTCAGCCTGGTTTCATCAAGTCTGGTGACCACCTTTTCTCCGGTTTCATTGGTCACAAACCCGTTTACCGTTTCAATATATGATCCTTTTTCCGTTCCGACTCCGATTACAGCCACTTTCACACCGAGTTTTTCAACTGCGGAAGCAACTCTGGACTCATTGCCATCAAGCGCCTCTCCGTCAGTGAAAATAAACAGGTATTTGTTTTTGCTTTTAGAAATACTGAAAGCCCCAAGGGCAGTTTTAAGCCCTTCCTCGATGTTTGTGCCCGGAGAAGAAAGAAAATCTGAAGATATATTATTAAGATATGAATATATAGCTTCATCATCTTCAGTTACAGGTATTACTGTAAGGCCGGTGCCTTTAAAAACCACAAGCGCTTTCGATATTCCCCTTGATCGTTCGGTAATTGATCTTATCACATCTGCAGCTTTTTCCAGTCTTGAGGGTGCGATATCCGAAGCGTTCATACTCCTTGAAATATCAAGAAGAAATACTATTTCTGTTCCTACAGTTTCATCAGGTTCAAATGATGTCTGCGGAAAAACATCAAACAATGCGAATGTCAGTGATATTACAACAACTGAAAGAGAGATCACCGTAAGGAACCACTTTACCCTGAATACATCTTTCAGTTTTCCGCTCATCCAGGTCCCGGAGATTTTTCTCAGTTCTCTCAGCCCCGAACTGAAGCGCCAGAGAAAAATCAGGCCGAGAGGAATTAGTACTGATAAAACAAGCACCGTCAAGGCAGCACCTCCTGCAGCAGAACCTTCCGGATAAAGAAATCCGCAAGCAGGCATAAGAAGGCTATCAGAATAAATACCTTGTAAAGCGGTTCCTTGAATGTATTAACCTTGACTTTTTTTTCATATGATTCAGTTGAATCGATATCGTTAAAAATTGTTTCAAGTGAAGATTTGCTGGTTGCCGAAAAAAATGTTCCGCCGGAGATATCCGCCAATACCTGAAGCAGGTCTTCATCATAACTCTGGCTTGTTCTTGCCGAGAATCTTTCGCCTGTTTCAGGATCGATATATTCAACAAGAACTTCTTCCGCAGATCCGATTCCAACAGAATAAATCCTGACACCCATTTTGGCCGCAATCTCGGCTGCAGATTCAGGCATTATATCTCCGGCATTGCTTACGCCGTCTGTAAGAAGAATAATTACTTTGTCAGATGCCGTACTCTCTTTCAGGTGAAGTACGGCTATGGCAATACCGGTGCCTATTGCCGTTTCCCTGCCGTGTTCCATAATCCTGAAACTATCCAGACGTTCATTCACAAGATTATAATCAATCGTTGGAGGAACGCGTAAAGCTGCTTCGGATCCGAATGTAACTATGCCTATCTGATCATTTTCTCTGGAAGATACAAATTTCCTGATAACTTCTTTTGCCGCTTCAAAGCGGTTGGGTTCAAAATCCATAGCAGCCATGCTGGGACTCAGATCCAGAACAATCATCACATCTATCCCTCTGTTCAGAAAGACCCTGTCCTTGCTGAGTCTGACCGGTCCGGAAAGAGCGAACAGGAGTGCTGCGACTCCGCACCAGAAGGACAGGTTCGCCAGAATATAAAGCAGACTGTTCAGGCTTGGTTTTTTCCGGAATTTTTCAGCCTGATAAATCGAAAAAGAAATCCTTATTACACTTCCCCTGTTTTTCCAGACATGCCTGAAATATATCCCGAAAGGAATAAGAATCAGCAGAAGAAGAAACTGAGGTGTCTCAAATGACCATCCGCTCATTCGGTAACCTCCTTTTCCTGCATAACCGAAACCTCATCCCTTATCCGTTTTCCTGTCCTTGCATCCTCTATCGCATTTACAACCCTGAGAATAAATTCAATGTCTCTGATTTCCTTATAATAGGAAGAACGACGCGGACTGAATTTGATCTCGTCACCGTATCTCAGGACTTCAACAAGGTCGTGAAGGTGCTGGATGCCCGGAAAATCCATTTCTATTCCATTGTCAATTTCTTTTGTCGTTACAGCCTGATAATCCCGGCCTGAACGGACAGACAAATATCTGCGCAGTGCATTTGTAAGGATAATATAAAAATCACGGCTTGATATTCTTCCCGCCTGTTTTTTAAGATCATCCAGTCTGCGATAAAATTTCTTGATCGGCTTTTTTTCTTTCTGCTGGGTAATTACTGTTCTTATCCACTTTTTTACCCTGCCTGCAAGAAAAAGTGCAAACAGCGGGATTACAAGAAAAATAAAAACCAGCATAATTATTATTACACTTGTACCGGGCAGGTAAAGCTGCCCGCGCGGTTCCGAGAAACCGGGGTTTGTCTGTGAAAGAATCGATTTGGTTTCAATTTTTACTTTATCAAGTATAAAACCGTCAAAATTGACCGCCGGCAGTGTTCTTGTTCCGGCATAAAAAGATCTGAATACTATATGGATTTCCGCCCCGTCATTATGATTAAGCACCTGAATTTCATCAAATACAACCCAGTCCTCTAAAGGGAATGTTTCGGGTATATGGATCTTTTCGGGTGTGGAAGTCCGCACGATAAACCTGAGTTCAACAAAATCTCCCACATAATATTCCTGAGGGAGAAAGTTGATTTTTGATATGGTATATTCCTGCGCAAAGGCGGCAGACACAGAAAGAACTGCATAAAGTATAATCAGAACGACTTTCTTCACCTGTCAGTACCGCCTTCTCCTTTTAAAATATGAAAGCAGTTTATCCACAGGACTCTCGTCGGTACTGATGTCAAGCATGTTTATTCCGCGCTTGCGGTATTCCTTGAACCAGTAAAGTCTGTAAGTGTCCCAGAAATCATGATATTCCTTGCGGAACCTGGAGGATGCACCGTAGGAAAGAAGTGTCGATGAGCTTTCAGGATCAATCAGTTCCATAAATCCCGTTTTTGGAAACCGGCAATCTATGGGATCGGAAATATTAATCGCTATTACATCATGTTTTTTGGAAAGAAGAGTCAATTCGCGCCAGGCGGGAGAAGTTCTGAAATCGGAAAGAATAATACATATCCCCCTTCGCTTTACGGTCTCATATACGG
>CAZKOK010000335.1:0-3630 GCA_964554355.1 uncultured Spirochaetia bacterium
AAATTCCATATTTTTCCTTGAGTCCGGAAGCCGAAAGAATAAATTCATGCTTACAGACAGTATCATACGGACATTGAATATGTCCTTTTAAAAGGGAGCGCAGATAATTTGCATTAAGGACAGCCATTTCCGACACTTTTTCCAGACCGTCTCCGCCCATACTCAGAATATATGCATATGCGCGGACCATGACTGAGAAATTGCCCCAGAAACCCGAAACCTTGCCGATTGACTGCATATCACCGAAGTCATGGAAATATCCGGATTCATTTCCGGTAACAACAGGGACCGGCAGATAAGGCTTCAGTTCATTTTTAACCAGGACAGGCCCGCTTCCCGGCCCGCCTCCTCCATGGGGAGTAGAAAATGTCTTGTGAAGATTTATATGGACTGCATCAAACCCCATATCGCCGGGCCTGGCCTTGCCCATTACGGCATTCAGATTGGCGCCGTCGTAATAGAGAAGTCCTCCGGCTTTATGGACCTGGTCCGCAATTTCGGCTATGTCCTTTTCGAAAATCCCGAGTGTATTGGGATTCGTAAGCATTATTCCGGCAAGTTTTTCATTCATATAAGGTTTTAATGCCGAAGGACTTATCATTCCCCTTTCATCCGAAGCTATTTCCACTACATCAAATCCGGCCAGATGCGCCGAAGCCGGGTTGGTTCCGTGGGAAGAATCGGGAACTATCATCACAGTCCGTTCATGTTCTCCGCGGGCTGCAAAACAGGCTTTAAATATTTTCATGGCGGTAAACTCGCCGTGTGCGCCGGCAAAAGGCTGTAGTGAAACATGGTCCATTCCGGTAATTTCCAGAAGGCTTTCTCCAAGCCTTGCGCAGAGTTCAAGTGCGCCCTGGACCGTTTCCCCGTCCTGAAGGGGATGAAGCCCTGTAAATCCGGGCAGTATTGCAATGTCTTCGTTTATTTTGGGGTTGAATTTCATGGTGCAGGAACCAAGAGGATAAAAACCTGTGTCAACACCGAAATTCCTTCCCGCCAGAGCCGAATAATGCCTGATTACATCCACTTCGGCCAGTTCAGGAAGGTCAGGATCATTTACCCTGATAAGGGTCTTATCAAGCTTATGAGAGTTATCGGTAAAGCCATAATCCGGAAAGCGGTATGTTGATCTTCCCTTTACGGATTTTTCAAACAGGGTTTTCATCATAAAACCTCACAGTCTGATTTACAAAATCATCAATTTCCGTTTTCGTTCTTTTTTCGGTCACAGCGAAAATTATCCTGTCATTTTCAGAATCTCTCAGAAGGGATTCACTGATTCCAGGCAGATATCCCCGGGCAGTCATAAACTTCCTGAATTTATCCGCATTCGGAACAACAGCGGTAAATTCATTGAAATACGGGCCGGAAAATGCTTCCTCAACCGGTGTCATTTCGGTTATTTTTCTTCGGAAATAATCAAGGCCGCCCATATTTTTACGGGCCATTTCAGTAATTCCCGATTTCCCGACTACAGCGAGAAATGCAGAAACAGCAAGCGCGGCAAGCGCCTGATTTGTGCATATGTTGGAAGTCGCCCTTTCGCGTTTTATATGCTGCTCCCTTGCCTGCAGGGTAAGCACGTAGGCTTTTCTGCCGTCCCTGTCCAGGGTCTGCCCGACAATCCTTCCCGGAAGCTTGCGCAGAAGTTCTTTTTTCGCGGCCATATATCCGACTCCCGGTCCGCCGAAATTCATCGGAAGACCAAAGACCTGCCCTTCGCCTGCAGCAATATCCGCGCCCCATTCCCCCGGACTTTTTAAAATCCCGAGTGAAAGAGGATTGGCCAGAACAATAAACAACGAACCTGAATCGTGGATTATGTCGGAAAAACCGGAAAAATCTTCAATTATCCCGTAAAAGCTGGGAGACTGAAGCACAACTCCGGCGGTTTTATCATTTATCCTCTTTTTTAGTCCGGACAGGGTTATTCTGCCGTTTTCGGAAGGGATAATTTCAGTCTTTATGCCTGTATCCGAATAATAAGTGTCAATGACCTTCCTGACCCAGGGGTGGACAGTCTCTCCGACAAGAATCGTATCAGCGCCGTTTTTCTTCTGAACAGCGATTGAGCATGCTTCGGCAGCTGCTGTAAAGCCGTCATACAGCGAAGCATTGGAAACCTCAAGTCCGGTGAGTCTGCAGATCATTGTCTGATATTCAAAAATCGCCTGCAGTATTCCCTGGGAGATTTCAGCCTGATACGGTGTATATGCGGTATAGAATTCAGACCGCATTATGATATGGTTTACTGCGGCAGGTATTATATGATCATATATTCCTGCGCCGGCAAAACAGCACAGGGCTTTATTTTTTTCAGAAAGAGCTGAGCATTTCCCGTATACTTCCTGTTCTGAAAGGCCGTCAGGCAAGTTTATTCCACCTGAAAGCCTGACTTTATCAGGTATATCGGCAAATAACTCCGAAACGCTTTCTGCACCTGCTTTTTCAAGCATTATTCTGATATCATCTTCAGTATGCGGAATATAGGAATACAAATTTTTAACCCTGTATCAGTTCCTGATAAGCCTGAGCATCCATGAGTTTTTCAAGCTCACCGGGATCCGAATATTCAACTGCAAAAATAAAAGTCTGGTAGGGAGCTGAATTGATTTTCTCCGGAGTTTCGTCAAGTTCTTCATTTACCCTTGAAATTCTGCCCGACAAAGGTGAATAAATGGGCGCAGCGGCCTTTACCGATTCGATATTTGTTGCTTCGTCCCCGGCCTTAAGTTCCGAACCTGTTTCGGGCAGTTCAACAAATACGATGTCACCAAGTTCATGCTGCGCATGGTCTGTAATTCCGATATAGGCGGTATTACCATCAATTTTTACCCATTCATGCGAATCAGTATACTTAAGCTCAATTGGAAAATTCATTTCCCCCTCCTGTAAAATGGTTTGCTGATTATTCCGGCTTTCTTTTCCCTGCCGCCGCAGTTGATTATACAGCCGTCTCCCGGTTTCAATTTCCCGCGCTCAACAAGAACAAGTGCAATGAATTTATCAAGAGTCGGGGACTTTGAACCGCTTGTAACTTCGCCGATTTTACGGCCGTCAAGCAGTACCTCATTTCCGTGACGCGGGACTCCCCTGTCTGTCATTTCACAGGCCAGTATTTCCCTTTCGGCTCCGCTTTCCTTAAGCGACTTTTTGCCGATAAAATCATTCTTTTCAAATTTAATAAAAACGGAAAGACCCGCTTCCACGGGGGTAATTGTATCAGACAATTCATTTCCGTAAAGAGAAAGACATGCCTCAAGCCGCAGCGTATCACGCGCTCCTAGTCCGCATGGACACAATTCAGTTTGCGGATAATCATGAAGAAGCAGTTTCCATAATGATACCGCATCGTTGTTTTCAAGATATATTTCAAAACCGTCTTCGCCTGTGTACCCTGTCCGTGAAACAAGACATTTTAGTCCGGCAACCATAACATCCTTTTCAAAAGAAAAAGGAGACATGCCTTTAATATCATATTCACAGTAATGACTTAAAATTCCTGCAGCGGCCGGACCCTGCAGCGCAAGAAGTGAAATTGAAGATGAAATATCCTGGAAACGTATATCACTGCCGAAACCATCCAGAGTTGATTTTATCCATCTGCTGTCTTTATCGATATTGGCC
>CAZKOK010000335.1:3640-5099 GCA_964554355.1 uncultured Spirochaetia bacterium
GCATTAACAACAATCATCAGCTTTGAATCTGATATTTTACAGACCATTACATCATCAACGGTGCCGCCCGACGGCATACACATCGGCGAATAGATGCATTTCCCGTCCTTTTTACCGGAAATCCTGTTGGTTACCAGATAATCGGCAAAAAGCAGAACTTCGGGACCTTCAAGAATAAATTCACCCATATGTGAGACATCAAAAAGTCCCGCCTTTTGGCGCACCATGTTGTGTTCATTGATAATGCCTGTCTGAAAATTGAGGGGCATTTCCCAGCCGCCGAAATCCACAAGTTTCACCCCGGACTTGTCTGCATAAACGGAATGTAATGCTGTCTGCCTGGACAAAATGTCCTCCTGCAAAAACGCGGATTGTGACATAACATAATACTTTTTTCTATGTCATCTGAATTCAAATAATATCGTTTTTCATTTCTTTGTCAACTATAATGATCAAACAGCGGGAATACCTCACGCAACGACACGACGATAGAGGCGACGCTACGGGCTCATCAATAAAACCTGAATTTGATGACTTCCGTGAATTATTTTTTTCCAAGGGAGTCATTCAGATTTCCTTGAAACGTCCCGCCCGTTGCGCCGTTTTTTCCTTAGCGCCGTAGCGTGAGATATTTTTCTTTTGCCATATCGATGTTATAATATCCTTGATGGAATCAGATTTCGTAACATGTCCGAAATGCCGAAGCAAAACCTGGGAAGATAGTATCGCCTGGGGAGATGAAAAAGATACAATGCGCTTCAAATGCAAACGCTGCGGGTATCTTATCAAGCTTGGGAATTGCAGAAGCTGCGGCAGAAACAGCTGGGAAAGACTTAATGAAGTCCACGAAAAAGGCGGCAGACAGCCCGTTGTCCGCTACAGATGCCGGTCCTGCGGCAGGACTATCGGTCTGTTCCTTGATACTGTAAATCTGGAAAAATAAATAAAGGACATGCTTTTCGGCATGTCCTTCCAATGGATACCGGCCAAAGCCGGTAAAAAATAAAAACGTCTGAAAGACGATACTGTATTTTAGTAGTTTTTCATCGACTGAATTTTTCTGAGTTTTTTCAGTTTCTTGCGTTCCATTGATTTCTTTTTTCTGTTTTTGATAGTAGAAGGTTTTTCATAGAATTCCCTTTTTTTCCACTCACGAATAATGCCTTCTTTTTCAACCATTCTTTTGAACCTTTTCAAGCCTTTTTCAAGCGGTTCACCTTCATCAATCTTTACGAATGCGATAGAAATCACCCCCTTCTTTCAAAGCGTTCCTCTATGATACTGATAAGTAATGATTTGTCAATAAGCTTTTTATCAAGATAGATCATTGGATCAACAGCAACATTATTGAGACGCATTTCCCAGTGAAGATGCGGTCCGGTGGCAAGTCCTGTTGACCCCACTGTTCCTATTTTTGTGCCGGCAGATATAAGGTCACCTTTCTGCACAGTCAGCGTTT
>CAZKOK010000336.1:0-5098 GCA_964554355.1 uncultured Spirochaetia bacterium
TCTCTGGGTCATCCAGTAAATGGTATGGTACAGGGCAATAATCAGGACTATTCCCAGAAGAAATGCATCGAGGGCCAACTGGAGTGCATCAAAATCAGCGACAGCACTGGAGTCCCCGAAAAACAGCCGCCTGGCAAGTCCTGTGGTTTTCTCGGAACGGTTGCTTACCTGGATAATAACTTCCATCTGACGGGCACATTCCACATAGACGGTCCCGGTATAAATGGATTCCCTTGTTTCTTCCAGATTTTCAGACGGATTTCCTGCAGTCAGCAAAAGTTTTCCGTTAACAAACACGCGATACGCCGGTGAAACCCTGGAAAACAGAAATCCGTACAGTTTTTCCTGAACGGGAAGATCGATTAATAGCCTGAACGTAGCAATACCATAGGAACCCAGTTTTCTGCCGTTCAGCTCCTTTCCCACCCAGTTTCCCGGTACATAGAAATACAGGTCCGGTTTTATACCGGGATTATTCCTGAAATCCCCGGGATTCAGGTGCTTTCCCCAGTAGAATTCCCATTCCCCGTCAAGAGCTACAATATTTGAACTTATATCACGCACTGAAAGTTCCAGCCGGCCCCGGGAAGCTTTATCAACATCAACTATCTTCAGGTCACTGCATCCGCTGTACAGAATTATCAAAAAAAGAGAAATCAAAAATCCTTTCAAAGCAGGCATTTTATTCATATCAGCATTTTATTTACCTTTATATTATCTACAATCGCAATTCAAAATACAACAATCAGGGTCAGTGATTGTATATTTTATCCGTTTTAAGTATCATCGTCTGTTATGGCTGATTCATTATCCGGCAAACCCGCAATTATCCAGAGTGATTCCTCAATTCTTCTGGATGTGCACGATACGGCATATGAGGCTGCAAGGGACAGCATTGCACCCTTTGCAGAACTTGAAAAATCACCGGAACACATGCACACATACAGAATTACCCCGCTCAGTCTCTGGAATGCGGCATCCGCCGGATTGACAAAAGAAAAAATACTCAAAGCCCTTAACCGGTTTTCAAAATTTCCTGTGCCTGGAAATGTTGCTTTTTTTTTAAGCGATACAATTTCAAGATTCGGCAAACTTGTCCTTAAGCCTTCCGAAGATGACAGAATGCTTATTCTGACTGTTTCCGATCCGTTTATAAAAAAAGAACTCGAAAACAATCCCAGGATAAAAAAATACCTCATTCACTGCGACAAGGGATTCCTGGTCCAGCTGGTGGACCGGGGAACATTGAAACAGGAACTTTTGCGGATCGGCTATCCGGTCCGGGACGAAGCAGAACTTGTCAAAGGTGACCCGCTTGAGTTCAGCCTGAGGGAAAAAACCCTTTCCGGATATGATTTTACAGTAAGGGATTATCAGAAAGAGGCGGCGGCAGTCTTCCATGGCGGCGGAAGGCCCGGAAACGGCTTCGGAACCATCGTTCTGCCCTGCGGAGCCGGAAAAACCATTGTCGGTATGGCGGTAATGGAAATTCTCAAAACCAATACGCTGATTATCACTATGAACGTTGCAGCCGTGCACCAGTGGATTGATGAACTCACCGATAAAACCACCCTGGCAAATGATGATATCGGCGAATACTCAGGCGACAGGAAGGAAATCAGACCTGTAACAATTGCAACATATCAGATCCTTACCTGGAGACCTGATAAAAAGGAAGATTTCCCCCATTTTTCAATTTTCCGGAAAAGGAACTGGGGCCTGATAATATATGATGAAGTCCATCTTCTGCCGGCACCCGTTTTCAGGGTCACAGCCGAGATCCAGGCCATGCGCCGACTGGGTCTGACTGCAACCCTGATCCGCGAGGACGGCCGCGAGACTGATGTGTTTTCTCTTGTCGGTCCGAAAAGATATGACGTTCCCTGGAAAGAACTCGAACGCAAAGGCTGGATAGCAGAAGCAAACTGCTACGAAATACGCATCGAACTCGGTGACGAAACCCGCCTTCCCTATGTGACGGCAGATAAAAGACAGAAATACAGAATCGCCAGCGAAAATCCGAAAAAAATACCCATTGCCCGGCAGCTGATTGAAAACCACAGGGAAGATTCGATACTGGTAATAGGTCAGTATATTTCACAGCTCGAAGAACTGGCAAAATATCTTGACGTCCCGATCATTACGGGGGCCACCCCAAATCCGGAACGGGAAAGAATATATTCCGACTTCCGCAAGGGAAAACTGAAAGTAATTGTCGTGTCCAAAGTGGCAAACTTTGCCATTGACCTCCCCGACGCGTCGGTAGCCATCCAGGTCTCCGGCAGTTTCGGCAGCCGTCAGGAAGAAGCCCAGCGCCTGGGCAGGATCCTGCGCCCCAAGGAAAAAAACTCATACTTTTACACCCTTGTTTCGCGCCAGACCTCCGAGGAAACCTTCGCGGCCAACAGGCAGAAGTTTCTTACCGAGCAGGGATACAAGTATCATATCGAGCTGTGGGATGACTCGGAATAGCGCACAATTCATAATATCTCACATATATTACATAAAATACAACAACATAACGTAAGTCCTGCAGGCTACCTCCAAAAACTCTGTGTTTTCTGTGCCCTCTATGGTTCAAAAATACGGGTAATTGTCGGAGCGCAGTTCGCTTACGGCCCTGTTGATGCCTTCCATATAGACTGTGTCATCATGTCCGGGGTGATCAATATGGGCAAGCCACTTCAGGTGTTGCAGAAGCTTTACGGATTTCTCCTTCATAAGCGCGTTTCCTGAATTCAATTCATTAAATTTTCCGATAATTGATTTCAGCCCGGCATAATCGACTTTCCTGCACTCTATGTTTTTTTCATCTTTCATTCTGTCAATAAGAGAATTTATCCGCAGCAAAATGAAAAAATTTTCACTCATAAAATGCCCCTTTGCCAAAAAATTTTTCCACTTGTTTTTCATAGCTTGTTTTAATTGACTTTTGATAATGCCCTGATCAGAAGATAATTCGTATAACCTGATTATATCATATGTAATGGAGACGATGTGCGGAATTGGCAGAAAAACCGGGATGGTTTTATATAACTTTGGTTATAGTGAATATGGGGATAAATCAGGGAAGAATTCATGCAAAGGACGCGACAGGGGGATACGGCGCAACGGAGTGGGGACTTACGCGACAACGCTGCGAGGCAACGGTTTTTTGGGCTGGGCTCTGTCGCCGCAACCGGAAGATTCATCAACTCATTTCCCCGTATATCATCTTTTAAGGCTGTTTTTCCTTATTTCATTAATTTCATCAAAGGAAAATATTCCGGATTCGATAAGCATCAGATATTGGTCCGTTATTGTGGAATCAAATAACAGCAAGTCATCATTGTTTATGGTAATATCAATACCAGAATCGTATAATTTCCTGATCGGATGCCTTTCTATGGATTCAACAGCTCCCAGCATAATATTACTGGCCGGACAAAGATTCAGCCGGATGTTTCTCTCCCTGATTTTTTCCATTATTTTTTTTGAATAAACTGCATTTATGCCATGCTGGATTTCAACGGGATTCAGTTTTTCAATTGCATCATCTATAGTTTTATAATCAGAAAACTCTCCGATATGCACTTTCTTTTTTATATTATGCCTTTCTGCTAATTTGTATAATTCAACATAATCGTCTATCGGCACATCGAGTTCCGGGCCATACATATCAATGCTGTAAAACTTTCCGCTTCCCATGCATCTGACAGCAAATTCATAAGCGAAACCTTTCTCCTCTATTTTATTGAATCCAATTTCGGGGCGGAAATCTGTCTGTTTACTGTATTTTTCCCGTAAATTTGATGCAATAATAATCAGTTCATCAATATTGTCCGAGAAGAATTTTTTTAAATTTAAATGAATACTGGCTTCAAGACAGACAACTCCATCTGCAATGCAGTCCTCAACAGCAAATTCCGAAATTCTTATTACAGCGTGTTTGTCTGAAATATTCGTATTTATGCTGCCTTTAATAAACTCCCCCATCACGCGGCGGCGCTGCTGCAGACGGGAATTTTCCTTCCCCGGCAGCCCGGTAATACCCCGTTATGGACTGAAGGCCGCATTATATATGAAGTATAAATAAAACGGCATTTTCACTTATTGAATCGCAGGAACCAGTCGTAAAACGCCGGATCGCCGTACGTATCGGTCCACACGTCATGATCGTTCTCTTCCAGTATTGAGAGTTTTACGCGTGCTCCCGCCTGCCTTACCGCGTCTGCGTTCCGTAACGCGGTTTCCTTCGGGATGACAATGTCTTTGCCGCCGTTGATAATCCAGACGGGCATGTTTTTTAATGCCGATAAGGATTTTTCCATCGGAGACCACCCTTCTCTCCCGAATCTTTCGTCGCCGTTGTTGATATTGAGCGGAGCGCAGAGCGCCGCTATGGCTGTCACTCTTTCCGGATGATAGGCGGCGTACCGGTACGTCGCCTCCCCGCCCATACTCAAACCGGTCAGGTACACCCGCGTTTCGTCAACCTGGTATTCTTTTACAATTTGCGCGATAAACTGATCCACATACTCCGTGGGAAAGGATCTGAGGCCGCCTGAATCCGAGAGCAGCGGGGCGGCGATGATGAAGGGCACATCCTGTTTTTCCCTGACAATCATAAAGGGGCTGGCTTTCGCGATCAGGTAAATGTTATTGCCCATGTCTCCGCTGCCGTGCAGAAAAACCAGCAACGGCCATTTTTCACTCTTCCGTTCTTCATAACCCTGCGGAAGATACACCATATACCCTTTTCCGAATTCGCACAGATTGTTCTCCCGGTAGTCTTTGACATATATCCGTTTACCCGCCAGATATTCATCATAATCCTTGTATATCCTGAATTCATTTCCGCGGGACAGGACGACATCCCCCGACTCCTGAGCGTATTTCCCGTCAGGCGTCATGAACCCGCCAGCCAGCCGGCCGGTGTTTTCATCATAGTTGAACAATATGTTGCCCGGGAAAGCCGAGTCTGCCGAAAAGGGAAATTTCATTTCGAATCGGCCGGGGCTCTCTCCCGGAAACAGACGGGCGCTGAATTCATACATCCTGTATGGGAACTGAAGATTGGTCGTATACCAGACAAATCCTTTTGCGTATTGCTCCGTTA